>JANOJO010000130.1:0-8989 GCA_031418795.1 Bacteroidota bacterium
GTGGTAGAATTATACTGAGGCAAAAAAATACCGTTTTCCAAGGTAATAATTCAATTACTATCACCAATACACACAAATTATTTACGGGGTTTTATATAGTGCAGGTAATTAATGGGAATGAAAAATTAAGTACATCATTTGTAATTACTAATTAGTTTATTCTTCTTTAATCAGAAAATAAGTACAGTAATTGTTATTACCCTAGGCACTTTCATTTTCAAAGGAATTCTAAAATCAAAATGATAACAAAAAAAATTATCCTTCTGTTACTGCCTTTTATGTTTTTTATTCAAATACGGGGACAGGATAAAGCACTTATAAAAGGGATGAAGATTACCCGGTCAGTGAAAATAAAAAAGCAGGTGTATAAACTGGATGCCTCTTTGAAAATGGATGAAGGTGTAATTGTAATTGAAGGAGATAAAATCGTTGTTGATTTTAATAATGCTTTATTAAATGGGAGCAATGCCACGAAAAACACTGATGAATTTTTTGGTGTGGACATTTTAATTAAAAAAGGGAAAAATATTACTATAAAAAACCTGAAAGCAAAAGGATATAAAGTGGCGCTGATGGCCCGTAATGTTTCTAATCTTACAATTGATAATTGTGATTTCAGTTACAACTACCGCCAGCATCTTAACAGCACACAGGAGAAAGAAGATATTGCTGACTGGATGAGTTATCATCAGAATGAAAAAGATGAATGGCTCCGCTACGGTGCTGCCATGTACCTGCGCAATTGTGATTTTGCAGTTGTAAAAAATTCAAAAGTAACAGGCGGCCAAAATGCACTGATGATGACAAACTGTAACAACGGAAAAATTTATAATAATGATTTTTCTTTTAATTCAGGAATTGGATTGGGCATGTACCGGTGCAGCAATAATCTTGTTGCTTACAACAAAATAAATTTTAATGTGCGGGGTTACAGCCACGGAGTTTATAACCGCGGGCAGGACAGCGCCGGTATTTTAATTTATGAACAAAGCAATGACAATTATTTTTATAAAAATTCTGTTACTCATGGTGGCGATGGATTTTTTCTATGGGCCGGGCAAACAACCATGGATAATGGGCAGGGTGGGTGTAATGATAATGTGCTGGTAAAAAATGATTTTTCGTATGCGCCAACAAACGGCATTGAAGTTACATTTAGCCGGAATATAATTACGGGTAATAAAATTTTTGAATGTGACCACGGCATTTGGGGTGGTTACAGTTATAATTCCATTATCGCCGGCAACCAGTTTCGGAATAACAGAATTGCCATTGCTATTGAGCATGGTCAGGAAAATGAAATTCATCACAATATTTTTTTCAGAAATAAAGAAGCCATAAAACTTTGGGGCAGAAAAGAACAACCTGCCGATTGGGGTTATGTAAAAAACCGGGATACCCGCAGTCGCGGCTACATCATTACTAATAATAATTTTAATGGAAATAATTTAGTGATGAGTGTAAGCAGAACTGAAAAGCTGAATGTGTTTGATAACATTTATTCTGAATACACAGATTTGTTTAAAGTTGATTCTGCTGTTTCTGATTTTGATACAACATTTAATGAAACTATTTCGGCTAAATTTAATGTTGACAGCGCTGAGTTAGTACCGGATATTATTTCCCCAAACGATCCATTTAAAGGGAACAGTGTTTTAGCAGGCAGAAAAAATATTTTAATTACAGAATGGGGGCCACATGATTTTCGCAGCCCCATTATCTGGAATACAAATCCAACGGATACTTCATCATTGATGAAATTTGATTTATCAGGGCCAAAGGGGAAATGGAAAATAAAAAGCTTTAAAGGGGTAAAAGATATTTCTTTAATGAATGGTGAATTTCCTGCTGCAATTACTGCAACAAAAATTATTGAAAACAGAACTGATATACTTATTGAGTTGGAATATACAGGCTCTGCAATTACAACACCGCCTGGACAAACGATTGCAAAAGGTTCGGCGTACAAATTTTCATTTAAAAAATTTTTTCAGCCAATAGATTTTACCGTCAATTGGTATTCGTATGATTTTAAAATTCACGACCCCATAAAAACCGGGCAGATCATTCCTCCCAATGTCAGGATGCGCCCAATAAAGACAGAGCATACTAATAAACTTGATTATGCATGGTGGGATGGAATAAAAACTGATGATGGGCAGATAAAAAATTTTGTAACCTCTGCAAGTGGAACTGCTGTATTTGAAAAAGGCACGTATGAATTGGGTGTAACATGGGATGATGCAGTTCGTGTTTATGTGGATGGCAAGTTGGTGTTTGATGAATGGAATCCTTCGTTATACAAGTTTGATGAATCGCCGCATAAAACTGTAAAGCTGCAGTTGGATGGAAAACATTTTATAACTGTTGAGCATGTTGAACTCGGTGGCTTTGCCACACTGAGTTTAAAGATTAAAAAATTATAAATTCTTTTTTGATGTTTAAAAAAGGCCGTTTTGATTTTAAAAATATTTTTTTAATTTTCAGCATAAATCAACCTGCGTTTAAGTTGATTAAATTTTTTAACCAAAACTAAAACCATCATGAGAAAGACATTTTTCATTGCCACACTAATTATTATCACCGCCATTATTATTTATGCTTGTAACAACAAGGCAAAAGAACCAACTGCTGCTGTAAGCAAAGAGGATTCTGTAGCCGCAGTTATTGAACATGGCCGTTACCTGGCCAACAATGTGTCTTTATGTATGGATTGTCACAGCCAGCGGGACTTCACAAAATTTTCCGGCCCAATCAAAGCCGGCACAGAAGGAATTGGGGGCGATTTATTTGATCAGGGAGTTGGTATTCCCGGCGAACTTACTGCTCCAAATATTACGCCTGCTGCAATTGGCGATTGGACTGATGAAGAAATTATAAATGCATTTACCGGTGGCAGAAGAAAAAACGGAGATACACTTTTTCCATTGATGCCTTATATGCATTATGCAAAAATGAGCAGAAGCGATATAAACTCAATAGTAGCATACATCCGTACATTAAAATCAGCAGAAAATAAAACGGCACCAAGAAAATTAATGGTTCCAATTTCGGTCATCATGCCGCAATTGCCACCGGTTGATATTGATAAAAATGTAAAACCTGATCCTTCAGATAAAATAAAGTACGGTGAGTATATGGTAAATGCTTCCGCTTGTTTTGACTGTCATACAAGAATGACACAGCAGGGATTTGATTTTGCAAATGCTTATGCCGGAGGTCAATCTTTTACTGTTCCTGGATTTTCTGTTACTACTGGTAATATTACCCCTGACTCTGCCACAGGTATTGGAAGCTGGACGGAAGAGGTATTTTTAGCAAAATTCAAAACAAATTCAAGTGATGCAATGATAAATACAACACCCGGAAAGTTTAATACGATTATGCCCTGGAAATTTTATGGGAATATGACGGATGATGATTTGAAAGCAATCTATGCTTACCTGCGTACAGTACCTGCAATAAAAAACAAAGTGGAGAAATGGCCGAAGTGATATTTTTTAAAAATAAAAAGCAATGCCTCCTGAATTGGAGGCATTACTTTTTGTAAAAATATTTTTTACCTGCTGTTGGCATCATTCATTCTTATTTTTCTTCCTTTAAATTTTTTTCCATCTATTGCACCAATCATCTGGTTGGCAGATTTTTTATCTACTTCAATCCAGCTATTCATTTCTTTCATATCAATTCTTCCCAATGAATCTTTTCGCAAATCACTCATGTCTAAAATGAATTGAAGAAAACTGGCTTTGTAAAAACCATCTTTGGTTCCCAGGTTTACAAACAAACGCATATAATCACCGTTGCCTTCGAATTTTCTTCCGCTTGTATCACGATGCGTCATTCTTTCTCTTGGTTCTCTTTGACTCCTCAAATCTCTTGCGCCACCATCTCTTCTCTCTCTTAAATTCAAATCTTCAGCATTCTCATAGTATTTTAAAAAACGGTCAAATTCCATTGCCGCCACCCGTTTCAAAATTTCTTCTTTAGTTACAGTAGAAAATTTTTCCAGTAAGGCTGGCAAATAGGTTTCATAATCTCCGTGGCTGATGTCAGTTTGCATCAGTTTATCCATACAGGATGAAAATTGTTTCCGGCAAACATCTTTACCAGAAGGAATATCTAATTTATGAAATGGAACCTGTACCAATCTTTCAATTGCTTTTATTCTTCCCACTTCGCGGCTGCTTACAATGCTCATGCAAACTCCGGTTTTTCCTGCACGGCCTGTTCTTCCGCTGCGGTGAGTATATACTTCCAGTTCATCTGGCAATTCAAAATTGATAATATGTGTGATGCCAGGAACATCAATTCCTCTTGCAGCTACATCGGTGGCTATTAATAATTGTAAAGTCTTGTCGCGGAATTCACCCATCACTTTATCGCGTTGCTGTTGAGTAAGGTCGCCATGCAATGCATCAATATCATAACCTTCTCTTGTCAATTTTTCAGCAATCTTTTGCGCATCTATTTTTGTTCTGGTAAAAATGATTCCATAAATACCGGGATTAAAATCAATCAATCGTTTCAGCGTTTCATACCTGTGTTGTGATGATGCAACATAATATTGATGGTCAGTATTTTTATTGGCGGTATTCATTTTGCCAACAGTTATCTCCACCGGATCTTTCATATATTTCTTGCTCACCTTTCTTATTTCAGGTGGCATGGTGGCGCTGAAGAGCCATGTGCTTTCACGTTTGGGCGTATTCTTAAGAATAAATTCAATATCATCCTGAAAACCCATATTCAGCATTTCATCAGCTTCATCCAGCACTACATATTTTATCTTTTCTAAGTTGATGGCTTTGCGTTCTATCAAATCAATTAATCTGCCTGGTGTAGCTACTACTATTTGCACGCCTCTTCTTAATTCACGAATCTGTGTGCTGATAGATGTGCCACCATATACAGCCAGCACCTGCATACCTGTAATGAATTTTTTGAACAGTTCAATTTCATTAACTATTTGCATGCAGAGTTCCCGGGTAGGACAAACAACAAGAGCCTGTGGATATTTCTCTTTACTATCTGCCAGTTGAAGTAATGGTAAACCAAATGCAGCAGTTTTGCCGGTACCGGTTTGTGCCAGGCCAACAAGATCTGTTGTGCCGTTCAATAAAACGGGAATTGCTTTTTCCTGGATAGGCGTTGGGGTTTTAAATCCTAATGCATCTGTAGCCTGAATTAATTTTGCATCCAATCCTAATCCTTCAAACGTCATCATAATAATTTTAATTTTCTGTTTATACATCCCGATTGCAATCGGAGCGCAGGGGCGCAAAGGTAGTTTTATTGAAACCGACATTGTATTTTATTTACAGATAAATACCAAACAGTTAGCTCCATCGTTTAATAAAAAACCTGTTTTATGAAAACAAAACTTATTCTTTTCTTTTTTTCCGTTTTATTTTTTCAGGCAAATGCCCAGAAAAAAGATCCGTCAGAAAAAGAATCACTTATCCGATTTGGATTTAAAGGAGGGCTTAATCTTAATAAAATATCCGGTCAGTCTTTTAAAAATGAATTTAGTTATAATTATCAGTTGGGTGGTTTTTTGCAAATTAATCTAACCAGGAAATTCGGCCTTCAGCCTGAGTTAAATTTTGTTCAGACCTCTTCAGAGCAATCAAACGACATTACAGTTATTTATGATGATATATTTCTTGGCGGCAGCCAGGTAAAAGCTAAATTGAAATATCTTAAAATGGCCGGATTACTCAATATTGATATTGGCCCTTCACAAAGAGTAAAACTTCAACTTGGCCCGCAGTGGGGCATGCTTATAAATGAAGCAGTTGATAGTTTGAAAACTCCTAAGGATATATTTAGAAAAGGAGAACTTTCGGTTTTAGGCGGCATCATGCTGCAATTGCCGTTGTTTAATATTGGTACCCGCTACGAAATTGGCCTCAGTAATATCAATGCTATTGACAATAAGGACCAGTGGAAAACACAGGCCTGGCAGTTTTTCGTTGGGGTTACTTTATAAGTCCTCTGCAAGGCCAAAAAAATATTTTTCAAATCTTTGTCCGTTAATACTCATCCCCCTATCTTTGCGCTCCCAAATTCAAACGGGATTATTTATACATGTCGCAGAGAATCAGAATAAAATTACAGTCTTACGATCACAACTTAGTAGATAAATCTGCTGAAAAGATCGTAAAGACAGTTCGCAGCACGGGTGCTGTTGTTACAGGTCCAATACCACTGCCTACCCGTAAAAAAATATTTACTGTTCTTCGTTCACCACATGTAAACAAGAAGAGCCGTGAACAATTTCAGTTAGCTACGCACAAGCGTCTGCTGGATATTTATACATCATCCAGCCGTACAGTTGATGCACTTAGTAAATTGGATTTACCAAGTGGTGTGGAAGTTGAAATAAAAGCATAACACGGATTTAGTGGATTCTATGGATTCCACGGATAAAAAAGTTCTTATAAAATTTAAATTATTAATCATCTCTCAATCCCGCCTTTGGCAGGAAAAAAGAGCTCTGAAAGAATGCGGGGAAGGATAAAGATTTAGCATCCGCGAAATCCTTATTAATCCTTTCATCCGTGATAAATAAAAACAAGCCATTCAGGGTTTGTTTACTGCCGGTACTTCTGAATAAAAAGGAAAAGGTCGGTGGCAAACGGGGATTGACGCCTTGGTTCGTGCCTGCCGGTAGGCAGGTCTTCACGAAACAAGAGCATGTCCCAATAATCCTGCAGGCACAAATTGAACAAACAATGAAAGGTATTATTGGGAAAAAAATCGGGATGACCAGCATTTTCGATCCCTCGGGCAAACAAACAGCCTGCACCATTATAGAAGCCGGGCCTTGTGTGGTAACTCAGGTAAGAACACAAGAAAATGATGGCTATACAGCACTCCAGCTTTCTTTTGGCGACAAGAACGATAAACATTCAACTCTATCAGAAAAAAATCATTTCGCCAAAGCCAGCACTTCTCCCAAACGTTTTTCTACAGAATTCCGTAATTATTCTCTCAATAAAAATTTAGGTGAAACTATTACTGTTGACATTTTTGCCGAAGGCGATGATGTACAGGTAGTAGGTACATCAAAAGGTAAAGGATTTCAGGGTGTGGTAAAACGCCATGGATTTCATGGCGTGGGACAGCAATCACATGGTCAGCACGACAGGCAAAGAGCTCCGGGTTCACTCGGTAACTCATCTGACGCAGCCCGTGTAATGAAAGGTATGCGTATGGGTGGCCGTACAGGTGGCGAAAGAATAAAAATGAAAGGTTTGAAAGTGATTAAAATTTTTACCGATAAAAATTATATCCTGGTAAGCGGATCAGTGCCGGGCCATAACGGTTCAATTGTTCTAATTCAAAAATAATTTGGTTTTTGTAGAGATAAGGCATGCCTTGTCTCCTAAAATTTTTACAAGATGCAAATAGATGTATTAAATATAGAAGGAAAGAAAACCGGCAGAACGGTTGAATTGCCCGAAGATATTTTCGGAGTAGAACCCAACCAGCATGTGGTTTATCTGGCAGTAAAGCAATACCTCGCTGCACAGCGTCAGGGTACACACAAAGTGAAAACCCGTGCTGAAGTACAGGGAGCAAGCCGCAAGTTGCACAAACAAAAAGGCACCGGTGGAAGCCGTAAGGGTAATATCCGTAACCCATTATATAAAGGTGGTGGTACTGTATTCGGACCTAAGCCGCATGGTTATGATATAAAACTGAACCGTAAAGTAAAAGACCTGGCAAAAATGTCTGCACTTTCTTTTAAAGCAAAAGATAATGCGATTGTAGTGGTGGAAGATATTTCGATGGATACTCCCAAAACAAAAAACTTTATTGACATTCTTATCAATCTGAATGTGGCTGGTAAAAAAACTTTGTTTGTGATGCCGGAGGATAATGACAATGTGTATTTAAGTTTTCGCAATGTGCCAGGGGTAAACGGAACATTATTGAGTGATATAAATACTTATGATGTGCTAAATGCTGATGTGCTGGTGTTGACAGAAGCTGCTGCTAAGATTTTTTCTGAAATAGAGACTGAAACAGAAGCTTAATATTAAAATTAAAAAAAGCCGAACGATGAAACTTTCTGAAGTACTTATAAAACCAATCTTAAGCGAAAAGGCAAATGCACAGCAGGAAAAATTGCGGCGTTATGCTTTTCGTGTTTCAAAAAAAGCAAACAAGCTTGAGATTAAAAAAGCGGTTGAAAATTTTTACGGCGTAACTGTTGTTAATGTAAACACAGTGGTAGCGCCGGCAAAAAGTAAAACACGATACACGAAAGCCGGATTCATTGCAGGGCAAAAGTCTTCTTATAAAAAAGCTTTTGTAACCGTTGCAACCGGCGAATCAATTGATATGTATTCAAACATCTAAATCATAATTTGGAATTTGTGATTTGAAAATTGGAATTTTAAAACTATGGCACTTAAAAAATTTAAACCGGTAACAGCTGGCACCAGATGGAGGATTGGTAATTCTTATGCTGAGGTAACAACCAATGTTCCTGAAAAAAGCCTGGTAGAAACAAAGAAAAGATCCGGAGGCCGTAATTCTTCCGGTCACATGACCATGCGTTACATCGGTGGAGGTCACAAAAAGAAATACAGAATTATTGATTTTAAAAGAAGCACAAAAGGAGCAGAGGCAACAATAAATTCTATTGAATACGATCCTAACCGCACATCGTTTATTGCTCTTGTTGAATATACAAATGGAGAAAAGAAATATATTCTTGCTCCGCAGGGATTAACAGTGGGAATGAAAGTTATAAGCGGAGATAATGTGTCGCCTGAAATTGGAAATGCATTGATGCTGAAAAATATGCCATTGGGTACCATGGTGCATAATATTGAAATGCAACCTGGCCAGGGTGGTAAAATTGCAAGAAGCGCAGGCTCATCTGCACAGCTGACTAATAAAGAAGAGAAGTATGCTGTTTTGAAAATGCCAAGCGGTGAGTTGAGAAAAGTATTGATTAACTGTTATGCAACAG
>JANOJO010000131.1:0-1611 GCA_031418795.1 Bacteroidota bacterium
TTTTTGAAGAAGTGAAAATGGATTGCGGATACAGGGCTGACCTAATCGTTGAGAATAAATTAATCGTTGAGGCCAAAACGGTGGATGCCTTAGCAGATATTCACCTGGCAATAACCTTAACTTATCTGAAATTTGCAAATTGTAAATTGGGACTTTTAATAAATTTTAATGTTGTACTTCTGAAAGATGGAATTAAAAGAGTGGTAAATAAGTTATAAATTCTATAAGTTCTATAAGTTCACTATTGTTCTCCTGATTTAAAAAGGAACGCAGAGGTCGCAGTGAATACGCAAAGAACGCAAAGAGATAATTATATGTCAGACGAAATAAGAAAAGAATCACATAAATTATTCAAAGTAACCATCGACAACATCACCATTGATGTGGAGCCGGGCACATCTGTCCTGAACGCTGCACGCAAAATTGGTGGTGATGTAACCCCACCTGCCATGTGCTATTACAGCAAATTAAAAGGAAGCGGTGGTAAATGTCGTACTTGTTTGGTGGAAGTTGCAGCCGGTTCTGCTGCTGACCCAAGGCCAATGCCGAAATTAGTAGCCAGTTGCCGTACCAATGTAATGGATGGCATGGTAGTAAAAAATATTACCAGTGAAAAAGTATTGGAAGCAAGGTCTGCTGTTGTAGAGTTTTTATTAATTAATCATCCGCTTGATTGCCCGATATGCGATCAGGCAGGTGAATGTCATTTGCAGGACCTGGGATATGATCATGGTAAAGTTGGCACACGATATGAATTTGAAAGAAGAACTTTTGAAAAGGAAGATATAGGCCCGTACATACAATTACACATGACGAGGTGCATTCTTTGTTATCGTTGTACTTATGTGGCCGATCAGTTAACTGATCATCGTGTACATGGAGTTTTAGATCGTGGAGATCATTCAGAAATTTCAACATACATTTCCAAAGCAATTGATAATGATTTTTCCGGAAACATGATCGATGTCTGCCCGGTGGGTGCATTAACAGATAAAACCTTCCGGTTCAAAAACCGGGTATGGTTTACAAAACCTGTGGATGCACATCGTGACTGTGATAAATGTTGTGGTAAAGTAACTCTTTGGCAGCGTGGTGATGATGTGTTGCGGGTAACTGCACGAAAAGATGAATGGGGTGAAGTGCAGAGTTATGATGGTAAACCCGGTTGGATTTGTAACATCTGCCGGTTTGATAAAAAGAAAACAACTGATTGGGTGATTGATGGAGTTACAAACATCAATCGTCATTCAGTGATTGCACAAAGCAGGTATCCTGGTTTGCAAATGCCGAAAGAAACAATTGCAGAGGTAATGGGCGGAAGAGAACCGAAACTTTTAATGGATATTCATGATATAAGCGGAGTGAATGATCCGGATATTGATTTATCAATTATAAATGGAGCAGCAACAAGTAAAACATATACCCCCAACCCCTAAAGGGGAGTTTGGGAAAAGGTTTTAATATTTGAAAAAGTTGAAGTGTGATTCTGTAAGAAATAACTATTTAATAAAACTGTAAAAGTCCCTTTAGGGATTTAGGGTTTATGATTATACTGGCTATCGATTGGTGGATTTTATTAGAAAAAGCAATTCTGATACTGGCAGTAGTAAC
>JANOJO010000132.1:0-3923 GCA_031418795.1 Bacteroidota bacterium
AGAAGATTTTGATCACCCGATAGCTATCGGGTCACCCGGCACAGCGGTAAGCGAAGAAAATTTCAAATCTGTTTTTAATGCCTTGATGAAATGGCCTGCAGATTTTAAACCACTGAGAAAGATTGAAAAAATACTGCAGGATAAAATAAAATTATTTGACACTGAACAAAAAGTTGATTGGGCCACCGGTGAGTTGCTTGCATACGGTACACTTTTATTAGATGGAAAAAATGTACGCATGAGCGGACAGGATATACAACGCGGTACATTCAGCCACCGCCATGCAGTATTGAGAAATGAAGAAAATAATAAAGCTTATAACCGGCTGAGTGAAATACCGGGAGCTACAGGTAAATTCAGAATTTATAATTCTTTATTGAGTGAGTATGGCGTGCTGGGTTTTGAATACGGATATGCAATGGCCAATCCCAATTCATTAGTTTTATGGGAAGCACAGTTTGGAGATTTTACCAATGGCGCTCAAACTATGATTGATCAGTTTATAGCAGCAGGTGAACAAAAGTGGAACCGCATGAACGGAGTAATTATGTTATTGCCTCACGGTTACGAAGGGCAGGGGCCGGAGCACAGCAGTGCAAGAATGGAACGGTTTTTACAAATGTGTGCAGAGTTGAATATGGTGGTAACAAATATCACAACTGCATCCAATTTATTTCATGCATTAAGAAGACAGTTAGCATGGCCATTCAGAAAACCGATGATAAATTTTTCACCAAAAGCAAACCTGCGTCATACCGGTTCTTATTCACATATAAATGAATTTATTTCAGGAAATTTTAAAGAAGTAATTGATGATGAATTTGCTGATGCAGTAAAAGTAAAAAAAGTTTTATTCTGTTCTGGTAAAATATATTTTGATCTGGCTGAAAAGAAACAAAAAGAAAAACCGGATGATGTGGCAATAATCCGTGTAGAACAATTATATCCTTTGCCATTGAAACAATTGGAAGCATTGTATAGAAAGTATAACAAAGCAACCTGGTTCTGGGTGCAGGAAGAACCATTGAATATGGGCGCCGCAACTTTTTTGCAAATGAATTTGAAGAGTATTAATTATGGAGTAATCAGCAGGCAACCATCTGCATCTACTGCTACAGGTTATAATAAAGTTCATGTGCAGGAGCAGGCAGAGATAGTTGAAACAGCTTTTAGTATTTAGTAATTTGAATAATTTGAAAAAGAGAACGGTGTCAGAATCGAACTGACTACTTTGGATTTGCAGTCCAATGCCCATCCATTGAGCATACCGTTCTGTAAAAAAGTAAAGGAAAAATTGAAAAACTGGGTTTAACTTCAACAACAGGTGAGAAAGCAGGAAGACAAAATATATGTTATTGTTGTACTCATAGAATCCAAAATTAAATAATTAATTTAAAATGATTGACATAAAAGTTCCCACCGTTGGCGAATCCATCAGCGAAGTAACCTTGCTGAAATGGACAAAGAAAGATGGAGATTATGTAGAGAGAGACGAAGTGATTGCCGAACTTGAAAGTGAGAAAGCCACTTTTGAAGTGAATGCTGAGAAAGCAGGTATCATAAAACTTGCTGCCATTAATGAAGGTGATACTATTAAGATTGGTGATTTACTCGCATCAATTGATGAATCAGCGGCAAAACCAGCGGCAAGTACAAACGGCACATCAGCCGCAGTAAAAGACACATCAAAAAAAACAAAAAAGGAAGAAAAGAAAGTTGAATTTGTTGCTGATGTAAAAACAACTCCTGTGGCTGCTGCAATGATTGCTGATAAAAAAGTTGATACAAATAAAATAACAGCTACCGGGCCTGACGGCAAAATTTTAAAAGAAGATGTATTAGCTGCATTAAATAATCCCGGAAGAAAACCAGGCGCTGATTTATTTTCAAGAAATGAAAAAGCGGAAAAGATGAGCAATCTGCGCAAAACTATTTCACGAAGATTAGTAGAAGCAAAGAACACAACCGCCATGCTCACTACATTCAACGAAGTGAATATGCAGCCTGTGATGGAGATAAGAAATAAGTACAAAGACAAGTTTAAAGAAATACATGGAGTTGGATTGGGCTTCATGAGTTTTTTTGCAAAGGCATGTTGCTATGCTTTGCAGGAATGGCCATCAGTGAATGCATATATTGATGGAGACAATATTGTTTATCATGATTACTGTGATATTTCCATTGCCGTTTCCACTCCAAGAGGATTAACAGTACCTGTAATCCGCAACGCAGAAAGTTTAAGTATGGCCGGTATAGAAAAGAAAGTATTGGAACTTGCAGGCAAAGCAAGAGACAGTAAACTCACGACTGAAGATTTAACCGGCGGAACATTCACGATTACTAATGGCGGTGTGTTTGGTTCTTTATTAAGTACACCAATAATAAATATTCCACAGAGTGCAATACTTGGAATGCATAAAATTGAAGAAAGACCGGTAGCTTTAAATGGACAGGTAGTGATAAAGCCAATGATGTATTTAGCACTGAGTTATGATCACCGGGTGATTGATGGCCGGGAATCAGTTGGTTTTTTAGTAAGGGTAAAAGAGTTGCTGGAAAATCCTGAGCAACTTTTATTTGGAAAAGATCCGGTGAAGGCACTGCTGGAAGTATAGAATTTGAAAATAAATTTTGATAAAAAAAACGCCACTCCTTTAAATTTGGAATGGCGTTCTCTTTTAATTATGAATTTCAATTTCTTTTATGGCCAGATGTTTCATGATAACTCAGGTACTAAATCTCTTTTTATCAGTCAATAATTATTAGCTTACCTGTTTTTCTTTGAAGTTCACCTTTCTGATTTCGGTAAGCAACCTGGTAAAAATAAATACCCGGTGCAAGCCTTGCCATTGACCAATTGTTCCGGTAATTTCTCAGCTTAATCACTACTTTTCCATTTGCATCGGTCATCAATACATCAAATCTTCCTGGTTCCATTCCATAAAACCGAAGTTGCTCTTGCTTACGCTGAGGATTGGGTACAACAATTTTTAATTCTTCTGATTTGCTATTTTCAAAAAGAGGTTGCTGCTTTGCTGTAAGCGGAAGTGCAGTTTCAGTAATAGTTACCGTTGCGTTTCCATCAGCAATGATTCCAACCGGATTTTTTCTGGGAAGGGTTAATGTTACAGTAAAATATTCGTCAGGTTCAGCCGCTGCTTCAACAAGAATAGGCACACTGATATTTTTACTTACCTGGCCGGGTGTAAATATTAGAGAACCGCTGACGGATGTAAAATCTTTTCGTGCCTTTGCTGTTCCGGCAACAGTTTTATAATTCACTGTTACATTTTGTGTATAGGCTGCAGAAAGAGTAACGTTCACAAATGCATCCCCGACAGTTTCCAATACAGTAACATCGTGTATGGTAATTGAAGGAGGACATCCTTCATCTATGGTTCCGTCGCAATCATCATCTATACCATTGCAAAGTTCAATTGCGCCGGGATGAACAGATGCACTGGCATCATTGCAATCGGTATTATTAGTTACATATCCGGCAGGAGCAGTGCATGCTTGTGTTGTTACCGCTGCATTTCCATAACTGTCTCCGTCGGCATCACGGTAAAAAGTTGTTTGAACTCCTTCATCAAACTGACTATCGCAATCATCATCCACTCCGTTACAAAGTTCTGTTGCCCCGGGGTGAACAGATGCACTTGCATCATTGCAATCGGTACTATTACTTACATATCCGGCAGGAGCAGTACATGCTTGTGTTGTTACTGCTACATTTCCATAACTATCTCCATCGGCATCACGGTAATAAGTATTTGTAACTCCTTCATCCGTATTGCCATCGCAATCATCATCCACACCATTGCAAAATTCAGTTGCACCGGGGTGAACAGATGCACTGGCATCATTGCAATCGGTATTATTAGTTACATATCCGGCAGGAGCAGTACATGCTTGTGTTGTTA
>JANOJO010000133.1:0-3667 GCA_031418795.1 Bacteroidota bacterium
GGCAGGCGGGTTCGCTCCCAAATAAAAGAACCTGAATTTTTACAAAACAATCTTCCTGCAACAATTCGTTGCTGGTTTTCTTTTTTATTTTAATTTCAAAAGATTTTCAATCATGCAAAATCAACCTATACATAAAAATAAACTGGTACATTTTTTTTCATTAGTGCGCCAATCTTTCCGCAGCAGAGAATATGACTACACACAAGGCAGCATTCGTGCTGCAATTGTATTGCTGGCCATTCCCATGATACTTGAGTTAAGTCTTGAAAGTGTATTTGCCGTAGTGGATATTTATTTTGTAAGTGGCCTTGGCTCCGGTGCCACACAAACAGTAGGGTTAACTGAATCTGTAATCACAATTGTTTATTCTTTGGCCATCGGTTTAAGTACGGCTGCCACAGCCATGGTGGCAAGGCGGGTGGGAGAAAAAAACCCTGAAGCCGCTGCACATGCAGGAATGCAGGCATTGATTATGTCCATCATTGCCGCTGTTTTTCTCAGCATAGTGGGTATAATTTTTGCCCCGGATATTCTCCGCATCATGGGTGCTGCGCCGGATGTGGTAAAAGAAGGAACCATTTTTACCCGCATCATGCTGGGTGGAAGTGTAATAATTATTTTACTTTTTCTTATCAATGGAATTTTTCGCGGGGCTGGCAACGCTGCTATTGCTATGCGAAGTTTATGGCTTGCAAGTTTGATAAATATTTTTCTTTGCCCTGCATTAATCAATGGCTGGGGCCCGCTGCCTGAACTTGGATTGAAAGGTGCTGCTATTGCAACTACTATTGGAAGAGGAGTTGGCGTATTGTATCAGTGTTACTATTTGTTTTGGAATAAAAAAGGAACCATCAATCTTGGTAAAGAACATTTTATTATTGATTTTCCATTGATGAAATCATTAATAAAAATTGCCTGGCCTGCCACGTTTCAGTTCATCATTGCATCGGGTAGCTGGATTGTGTTATCCCAATTAGTAGCTGTTACAGGAGGTGAACATGCATCTGCCGGTTATCAGATTGCAATCCGCAACCTGGTGTTTTTTATTTTACCTGCATGGGGGCTGAGTAATGCGGCTGCAACATTAGTTGGCCAAAACCTGGGAGCCAAACAACCTGGCCGTGCAGAAAAAAGTGTATTACTTACAACAAAGTATAATGCTATTTTTATGACGGGAGTAATGCTGTTGTTTATCTTTTTTGCCAAACCCATCATCAGCATTTTTACACATGTGCCCGAAGATTTGCATTTCGGTGTACAATCATTACAAATAACCGGCGCCGGTTTTATTTTTTATGGCATCGGCATGGTGATGATACAGGCATTGAACGGCGCCGGTGATACAAAAACACCAACAAGAATAAACTTAATTTGTTTCTGGTTTATTCAAATACCACTGGCTTATCTGCTGGTAAAAGTTTTTAAAATGGGAGTAGTGGGAGTATTTATTGCCATCCCTGTGGCCGAAAGTATATTGGCGCTTGCGGCCTGGTATTATTTTAAAAAAGGGAAATGGAAAGAAGTTAAAATCTAACTGCAAAGATTGTGTTACCATCTTTATAAACTTCTCTTTCCATAAAAGAAAAATCGGATTTTTAATACTGATAACCCTTTTAAAATTTGGGGGTTTATTCTTTATCTTTAAAAAATGGACAACCAGGTTATAAATCAAAATAGGATAAGGCAGATATTTTTTCTGTTGATTATTGTACTGCTCGGGATACTTCTCTTTTTTGAATTATATATTTTTTTACCGGCACTGCTTGGCGCCATTACATTATACATCGTTATGAGAAAGGCGATGTTTTATTTAACTGCAAAAAAGAAATGGCGAAAAGGATGGACTGCTTTTTTACTGATGCTTCTTTCCATGATTGTTATCTTGCTGCCTATTGGTGTACTCATCAATATGCTTTCATCAAAAGTTTCTTATGCTATTGACCATTCTAACCAATTAGTGGAAGCTCTGAAAAAAGTAGTGGCAGATTTGGAACTAAGATTCAATATTGAAATAGTAAGCGATGAAAATATAAACAAGCTTGGCAATATGCTTGCAGAAAGTTTGCCAAAAGTATTAAGCGCTACATTTAATACACTCGGTACAATACTCTTTATGTACTTCATGCTCTATTTTATGCTGGTAAATGGAAAAGAAATGGAACAGGATCTTTATGAACATGTACCACTGAAAGATGAAAACGTAAACAAACTCGGGTACGAAGTACAAAACATGGTTATTAGTAATGCTATCGGCATACCGGTTATTGCAATACTGCAGGGTGTGGTTGCATTGATTGGTTATTTCATCATTGGTGTGAATGAACCCTGGTTTTGGTTTGTAGTTACCTGTATTACCGCCATGCTGCCGGTAGTTGGTGCTGCGCTGGCTTATGTGCCGCTTGCAATTATCTTTTTTGCAAATGGAAATAACTGGCAGGGTGTGTTCATGTTGATTTATGGCTTTGGAGTAATTGGTTTGGTAGATAATGTTTTTCGTTTTACGCTTGCAAAAAAAATAGGTAATGTACATCCGTTGGTAACCGTCTTTGGCGTCATCATTGGTCTGGGTTTGTTTGGATTTATTGGTCTCATCTTCGGTCCGTTGCTTATTTCTTTATTCCTGTTGCTTGTAAAAATATATTCCAATGAATTTATTACAAAGCAAAGGCATGTACATCGCCATTTAGAAAACTGAAGTTTTACCTGTTTACTATTACAGAGTACACAAGTATATTTTCTAATAAACACTAAAGGATTTACAGTAATAACCACAACAATAAAATATAGGCACTGAATCGCCTTGTATTTTCTTAAAGGGCATAATAATTTTATGTAAACATCCGTTTCATAATCCTGAATCCGTATCCTTGCCCCGCTTACTAACAACTATATTATCCCCTTTTGTAATTACTGTATTGGCATTGCTGCCCTTAATTAATGCAGGAAACAATTCCGGAAAAGTTTACCCATTCATACAAAAAATTTTTGACGCTGCAGTTTATGATTCTGCAGATATTGCGGTTGATTTATTATACGACAGCCTGCAATTAGAAAAACTCGGATTAAAGAAAGAAGCATTTACTTATGCATATACAGGTTACAAAAATTTGACAGAAAAAGGTGTCCTAAATAAAGAAGGCATCATTACCATTTGTGATTTCAGCCAGTCGTCAAAAAAGAAAAGGCTTTACCTGATTGATCTTAATGAATACAAACTTTTGCTGAATACTTATGTGGCGCATGGCCGCAATTCCGGCGGTGAGTTTGCAAAAAAATTTTCCAATAAACCGGAATCATTACAAAGCAGCTTAGGTTTTTATAAAACTAAAAAAACGTACTACGGTGAGCATGGTCTTGCACTTACTATATCAGGATTGGAAAATGGATTTAATGATAAAGCAGAACGCAGAAAGATTGTTGTTCATGGTTCAAACTATATTGGGGATAATTATTTACGGTACAGTAAGTATATGGGACGCAGCTTTGGTTGCCCTGCCATACCAAAAAAATATTCTAAAAAATTAATCAATACTATTAAAAACGGAAGTTGCCTGTTCATTTATCATCCAAACAAAAACTACCTGGCTGGCTCTAAAATATTAAACGGTTAATTGGACGTATAACTAGGATGGATGAAAACAAAAAGCTTCCCGGTAATTATCGGGGG
>JANOJO010000134.1:0-17427 GCA_031418795.1 Bacteroidota bacterium
AAAGCCCCCTTCAGGGGGTTTGGGGGTTGAGGTCTGAATCCAAAAAAATTGGTGAGGTGCAGCGCAAAGAACAAGGGAAAATTAGCCATCACTGCACCCTTGCTTTCATCCAAATGAATAAATGCATCTTCACAAAAATTAAAAAGATCAGCGTTGGGTTCCGGTTGTTTCAGGCATTTGGTAAGCAGCTCTACCATAAACAAAGCCACTGCATTTTTAGGCACATCAGAAAAAATATGCTGGTAAAGATGGCCCCACTTAAATTCTTTTATCCGCTGCAGGTTTTTTGTTTCGTTGTGATAAACCACCAGGTCAAGTATGGCCGTCGGCTGAAACAGGTTGGCTTTGCCGCTTCCTTTTTTTGTGGATGTTCTTACGCCATTCACTAAGTAAGATTGCACACCAAACAATTCAGTAAAAATGCTGACGATAACACTTGTTTCGCCGTACTTCAGTAACTGGCAATTGAGTATTGCAAAAGAGATACAAGCGATTTTACAAGCTTTGCCAAAGTTTAAAACTTTGGCAAAGCTGGAACAGGTTTTACAATGGGCTACAATCAACGGCGCCAAAGCCCTGCAATGGGATGATGAATTGGGAAGTTTTGAAAAGGGGAAAAGGCCGGGGGTGGTGGTGATTGAGAATGATTTCAATTCATCCAATAGAATCCTGTAATATCAAAAACTAAATTCAAGTTTTAAAAGCGCAGAATGAAAATATTTTTTCCGGCTGTAAACCTGAATGTATTTTTTACTTTTCAGCACATACGCTTCGGTAAGACTGGTTGCCGGATCAATGATGAAATACTCCTTCACCCCTGCTTTTTCGTACAGGTCTTTTTTAAGTGTTCTGTCCCTGTTTTCATTTTTGGAAAGTATTTCAATTATTAAGTCCGGCGCCCCGTGTGCATAACCATCATCTTTCAGAATGCCTTTATTTCTATTGCTAATAAAAAGTAAATCGGGTTGTACTGCAGATACATGTTCTTCAAGATATACATCAAACGGAGCAACTATTAATTCGCCAAGTTTGCTTGCCTCAATTTTATTTCCAATTTTTAAAAATAGTACCGATAATAATTTCTGATGATTGTAAAATGGTGATGGTGACATATATAATACATTAAAGATTACTTCCGCTCTTGTTCCTTCAGGTAAAATTTTAAAGACATCAAGTGCAGTAACTGGCACATCGGGTATTCTTGTTAGTGTTTTCATCATTTTCAAATTTACATATTATTGCTGAATTTTTTCACCCTAACACCTCTCTCAGCACCGGCAGCGTTTTCATCGTTCCAAAATCCTGTATGTGCAGAGCATAATAAGTTTCTTGAAGAAACCGTGCCACGGCTTAAAGCCGTGGCACGGTTAGCATATCTTTCACCCCAGCACCTCCCTCAGCACCGGCAGCGTTTTCATCGTTCCAAAATCCTGTATATGCAAAGAATAATAAGTCTCATAAGCATGCAACAACTGCCGGCGAAAATCATGATTGAGTTTTATATCTTCTAATTCTGCTGGCTGCATCACTTTTAATAGTTCATTCGTTATCTCTGCCTGCTTCCCTTCCAGAAAATGAGGATGATGTGGTCTTTCAGATACAAACAATCCTTCCTTAAGATCAAGAATCAAACTTCCAGTGTCTTCATAAGCCCCCTTTAGGGGGTTTGGGGGTTGGGGTTTCAATCCAAAAAAAATAGTGAGATGCAATGCAAAGAACAAAGGAAAATTAGCCATCACTGCACCGCTGCTTTCATCTAAATGAATAAACGCATCTTCACAAAAATTAAAAAGATCAGCATTGGCTTCAGGTTGTTTTAAACATTTAGTGAGCAGCTCCACCATAAAAAGAGCTACTGCATTTTTGGGCACATCAGATAAAATATGCTGATAAAGATGGCTCCACTTAAATTCTTTTATGCGCTGCAGGTTTTTTGTTTCGTTATGATAAACTAACAGATCAAGTATAGCAGTTGGCTGAAACAGGTTGGCTTTGCCGCTTCCTTTTTTTGTATATGTTCTTACGCCATTCACCAAATATGATTGCACACCGAAGAGTTCAGTAAAAATGGTAACGATGACGCTTGTCTCGCCGTACTTCACAACTCTCAAAACAATTCCTTTGGTTTTATGTAGTGTCATAAAAGCCCCCTTTAGGGGGTTTGGGGGTTTATAAAAATAATTTTTGTTGCCAGGTTTTCTTTTCTGCTATCATCACTTACCAAAACTAAATACACACCTGTAGATATTTTTCTTCCCCGGTAATCTTTTCCATCCCACATGGCTTGTCCGCCCAATGCACGGGTTTGATAAACCAATCTTCCATCCAACTCTGTAATTTTTACAATCGCATTATTCACCAAACCACGAATGGCAATAGTACCACCATAACCCGGTGGCACAGGATTGGGAAACACCAGCACATTTTCATTTTTTTCGCTGCCTTCTGTTGCCGTACTGCGAAATGAACAAATGCCATTGGCGGTAGCAAAAAATACTTCTCCTGTTTTTCCATCAATAGCAATTCGTTTTACATCATTGCTCAGCAGTGGACTGTTCTCTTCAGTAAAGCGATAAATAATTTTTTCTCCTTCTGCACTTATCAACCATGCGCCATTTTTTGTAGCAATCCATTTCCTGTCCGCTCCATCCACTGCTATACTTCTCACTTCTTCTCCTTTAAAAAGAAATTGATTAAAACCTCCCTGCTGCACAACAGGCAGTACTGCATCACAACCCTGCGCTGAAAAAACATTTTGTATGCATTGTACAATACCGATGCCATCATCTGTACCAATCCAGATAAAACCATTTTTATCTTTTGCCAAAGAGAATACATTATTGGAAGGCAGGTTGCCATTACCTGAGCCAGTCCTGTATAATTTCCATTTATCATCCGCAGTATTATCTATTGAATGGTTATCATTAAAACAAATCAATCCATTTCCCCGTGGCGATACAATCCATTTTTGATTTTCATCATCCACTAAAATTTGTGACGCTGCATTTTCCAATAGCGCAAATGGAGGTGTAAATGTTTTCCAGCTTCCGTCATTTTTTTTAACCAAAATATTTTGTGCAGCGCCATAGTTTGCAATCCATAAATTATTATTGTTATCAAAAGCAAGACCGGATACACGATAACTACCCGGATCAAAGCTTGCCTGGCCAATAGGCGAATTTTGTTTGAAAATTTCAAATGAGTTTGCTGTCTTTATATGCAATAAGCCGCCGCCGTAAGAACCGGCCCATACGGTTTCATCCCGCTTGTCAATGGCAACAGTTATCAAATCAGGCATTGAATCCAATTGCGAAAACTGAAGCCTGTTAAAATTTGTCCATTGCCCTTCATTAAATTTATAAATGCCGTTTTTGTTATTTTGTTTTTGCCAGTTTGGAGAAACGCCACCCGATGTTGCATAAAAATTATTATTCGAAAATAGTATTTCGCCGGTTGCAATAGATTGCGGCGAATTGAGTTGATAGTTTTCAAAACCGGGTGACATGAATTTAGTCAGGCCGGCGGTGCTGTCAGCCACCCAATAATCATTATTAATCAAGATTGCATTCCGGGGAAATGAAATCAAACCAGTTTGTTGAATAACTCCCGAGACAGTGCCATCTGTATTTAACGAAGTGATTTTTGCACTGCCGTCATTTTTCCTTTGGCAAACTAAAATTTTACCAGATGAAGAATTTACATTTTGCATGGCCCAACCGGTTTCGGTAAAAAATAAATTCCAGTTGTTGCCATTCTGTACAAACAATGAATCATTTTTCAAAACGATGATTTTGTTCTGTACAACAACTACATCGCTGCACATACCTGCATATAATCCATTTGCACCGCTCAGGTTTTGCCAGTTCAGATAATTGGCGGGGTCAGGAGTATTTGCAGAAGTTCTTTTCAATCCTTCATCTGTAGCTGCATAATAAAAAGAATTACCGGCAGTAAATCCATTCACTTTTACCTGCCCCCCGGTATTTCCAATAAACCAGGAATCTTTCACTTCATATTTTTCTCCATCAATTACAATCACTCCCAAACCGGTGGAGAGATAAAAATATTTATCGAAAGAAAAAATATCATAGATGGTTTTATCACCCGCAGTATTTTCTCTTTTTATATCGGGCACATTAAAAATATCATTCCGGTAAATAATATCAATATTGCTGTTTTTGTAAGCAATGAATAATTTATCATTTGCTTCATCATAGCAAATGCCGTTGACACCGGTCTCGTGCAGGCCGGTGATGCGGCTCATCCTTTCTATTGAGTTATCTGCTTCTTCAACACTGAAAATACTATATGGCGTGGCGCAAAATATTTTACCGTCACCTGATGTTACATCAATAGCAGATTTGTAAGGTAAATGTTCTCTCCACTGGCCAATTGGCGGAATTGGTTGCTGAGAAATGCTTTTTGCCATTAAAAAAAATAAGGCGCCTGCGGTAAATATGATTTTGTAAAAACTCACATTTCAAAAATATCAATCTTAATTAGAATTCGAGGTTTAGGGTATTGTATCATTTTGAGACTTCCAACCATTAGAGTCTTGTAATACCGATCCGCCATAGGCGGAGAGGTATCTCAATCTATTAAAAGTATGAGATACTTCGCTTAGAGTCTTTTCCCAAAGGGATGCCTTCGGCAAAATTCATAAGTATCCTTAAGCACCGCTCAGTATGACAAAACTCTGATGAAATGTCCAAAGGACTCCTTCAGAGATGATTTTAATAAATTCAAACTGAGACACGACAAGTTTTAATCTTAAAAACCAGTTTCCCTCATTTTTCTGTTTCTTTGTCAATTCTGAATTTCTAAAGTCAAGCCTATGTGGAAGAACCTCGGCCAGTTTATTCTTAAATACAGGATTCCCCTTTTAGTATCGTTTATTGGTGCAACAGTTTTTATGGCTTTCAAAGCCAAAGAAATTGAGTTGAGCTATGAATTTAACAGAGCTATTCCAACAGATCATCCCAAATACAAAGCCTACCAGGATTTCAGAAAAAAATTTGGTGAAGATGGCAACTTGCTGGTGATCGGTATTCAGACTGATAAAATTTTTGAGAAAGATATTTTTAATGATTATAAAACTCTTTCTCAGCAATTAAAAAAAGCAGCGAATGTAGAAGATGTAGTAGCGCTGACTACCGCAATAAATCTTATAAAAAATCCTGAAACTGAGAAACTGAGTTCACAGTTTATTTTCAGAGATACTATTTTAGGTCAACCTGAAATTGACAGTTGTAAAAACATTTTTTTCAACCTTCCTTTTTACCGTAATCTTTTATACAACCCTGAAACTAATGCCTGGCTGATGGGAGTGCGGATCAACAAAGAAGTGCTGATTTCTAAAAACCGGGAAAAGGTAGTAAGCGATATTACTGAACTTGCAAATGCATTTGGAGAAAAAAATAAATTCGAAATATATCTCAGCGGATTGCCCCTGATAAGAACAATACTTGCAAAAAGAATTGCTGATGAAATGCAATTGTTCCTGCTGGCATCGGTTATTCTTTCAGCCGTTATTCTTTTATTGTTCTTCCGTTCTGTAAGCACCATGTTGCTTTCACTTGCAGTCGTTATCAGTGGAGTAATATGGAGCCTGGGCACGATGGTACTGATGGATTATAAGATTACTATACTTACTGCACTCATTCCACCCTTAGTTGTTGTAATCGGTATTCCTAACTGTATTTATTTTTTAAATAAATTTCATGTTTCGTTTAATGAAACTGGTGATAAGAAAAAATCGCTGGTAAAAATGGTGGAGCGAATGGGAATCGTTACACTGTTTTGTAATATTACTGCTGCCATTGGTTTTGCTGTATTTGCTTTAACCCGCAGCCAGATTTTAAAAGAATTTGGCGCCGTGGCGGGCATCAACATCATGTTCCTGTTTATTATTTCATTGATATTGATCCCAGGTGTTCTGAGTTTTTTACCATCGCCAAAAAGCAGGCATACAAAATATCTTGAAAACCCACAACTCAACCGCTGGCTTGGCCGGTTAGAAAGATGGTCGCTCAACAACAGGAAATTTATTTATGCAATTACAATTGTTATAGTCATTGTATCTGCCGCCGGTCTTTTTCGGTTAAGAAGCGAAGGATTTATTGTTGACGATCTTCCAAAAACAGACAAGATATTTACTGATCTGAAATTTTTTGAAAAAAATTTTAAAGGCGTGATGCCATTAGAAATAGTGGTGGATACAAAAAAGAAAAGAGGCGTAACCCGCAACCTGAATAATCTTATCAAAATAGATTCGCTTTCACAGTTTCTTGCATCCATGCCCGATATTGGCAAGCCATTAAATATTACGGAAGGATTAAAATTTGCAAAGCAGGCATTTTTTGAAGGTGATACGATGAGTTATTCAGTGCCTTCGGAGTTTGATATGATTCCATTAAAACCTTATCTCGATTTTAAAAGTGGCAGTGATAGCAGCAGCAATTCATTTACCAAACTTGTTTCGTCTTTTATTGACAGCGCCAAACAGGAAGCAAGAATAAGTGTGAGTATGAGGGATGTTGGTAGTTATCGCCTGCCGGCAATACTTGACAGCATTCAAAAAAAAGTGGATACAATTTTTGCAAAAGATAAATACAATATTCAGCTCACCGGGGCAAGTGTTACATTTTTAGAAGGAAGCAGTTTTATCATCAACGGATTAAAAGAAAGTATTCTCTGGGCTTTTGGATTTATTGCGGTGTGTATGCTTTATCTGTTTAAATCTTTCCGGATACTAATTTGTTCATTGATTCCGAATATCATCCCGCTATTAATAACAGCCGGAGTAATGGGTTGGGTGGGTGTAAGAATAAAACCATCAACAGTTTTAGTTTTCAGTGTGGCGCTGGGAATTGCAATTGATGTTACTATTCGTTTCTTAGTAAATTATAAACAGGAGCTGCCACGGAATGGATACGATATGAAAAAGACAGTAATTGAAACCATACACAGCACCGGCATCAGCATTATTTATACTTCGATGGTGTTGATTGCAGGCTTTATCATTTTTTGCATCAGCGGTTTTGGAGGCACCCAATCGCTGGGATGGCTTACATCGCTTACATTAATAACAGCTACAGTAACTAATCTTGTTTTGTTGCCTGCCCTTTTAATTACATTTATTGAAATTAAAAAAACTAAGTCTCTGTAAAATTTTATTGTAAAACCTCAGAAAGTTTTTGATCCAATTGCATACCCCGCAGGTTTTCTGCTACTACTTTTCCAGTAGGATCAACCAATACATTAAAAGGAATTCCCTGTATGCCATAAAGCGGTACTACTTCGCTGCTCCATTGTTTCAGATCGCTGATATGTGTCCAGTTTAAATTATCAACAACAATGGCGTTTTGCCATGCTTCTTTTTTTGAATCGAGTGATACGCCAAGTATGGTGAAATTTTTATTCCTGTATTTATTGAATGCGTCAACCACGTTTGGATTTTCCATGCGGCATGGGCGGCACCAGCTGGCCCAAAAATCAACCAGCACATATTTGCCACGGTAAGAACTCAATTTTATGGTTTTCCCTTCCGTGTCCGGCAATGAAATTTCCGGCGCCGGCTTTCCCACCCAACCGCTATTACCTGCTTGTGTTTCAATAGAATTTTTGCTCAGTTGATTTTCAACAGTATTTCTGATGGTTACAATCTCTGTACGTTCAGGAAATTTATTGGCAAGCACATTTAACAGGCCCAGTAAATGATCATTGCTGAATGGATCTAAATTAAAATTGGGATTATTAGCCATGCCCTGATAAGTACTGAGAATAAACAATGCCAGCGTAGAACTTTTTGCTTCCTGCACAGCTTGTTCCGTATAAGTTTTTAAATCTTTTATCTCCTTATTTCTTTTTTCCAAAGAATTAGAAACACCATTGTCATTTATATTATTTAAACCGTCAGTTGCCTTATGCAATTCATAAATTGATCTGATTTTTTCACCTGATTTTGTGAGGTAATCTTTTATTCCCTGGCTGGCAACAGAACCTTTTACAGTATAAAATTCTTTTTCGTTTTTAAAATCTGCATCAACGGTTACAGAGGCGGCATCATTTATTAAAGAAACAAATGGATAGGCTTCTTCATCCAACCGGAGGTTATATATAGTTTCCGCAGTCGTTTTTGTTTTAAATGAAAATTTTCCATCTGCCTCCACTCTGGCAGAATCTTTCAATGTTTTTTGTGCAGTCGCTATATTCGACTCTTCCAGGTAAATCATCCGGGCAGATTGATTTTTTATAGAACCTGAAACGGTGAATACAGATCCTTTATTATCATTGCAGGATACAATCAACAGCACAAGTACAACAACCAATAAATTACAGCGCATAAAAATTTATTTATATTTTAATTTTTCAAGCATAATTTCATTCACCACTTTAGGATCAGCTTTTCCTTTTGATCGTTTCATTACCTCACCAACAAACAAGGCCAGCAATCCTTTTTTACCTTTCTGGTATTCTTTTACTTTTTCTTTTAACTGCAAAAGTACTTCATCGGCAATTGGCAGTATGTAATCGAGATTACTATCCTGCAGTAAATTCAATTGTTTGGTTAAAAGCAAAGCATCGGCCGATGGGTCTTTAATCAACAATGGAAATATTTTTGAAGAGGCTGATGAAAAACTAAGTTTGTTTTCGTCAACAAGTTTTATCAATGATATTAATGCAGATTCAGGCAATGGAAATTCTATTATCTCTTTGCCATTTTCATTCAACCAGGATTTTACCGGGCCAAGCATCCAGTTGGCTACTGCTTTCGGCCTCACCCCCAACCCCTCTTCCCGCTTGAGCGGGACAAGCTCAGACGGAGAGGGGGGATGAGAAACTAATTTTTCAAAATAATCTGCAAACTCTTTTTCATCCGTCAGCGACATGGCATCATAAACAGAAAGATGATATTGCTCTGCATATTTTTTTACTCTTTCTTCCTGCAATGCCGGAATTGTCTTTTTTATTGTCTCAATAAATTCATCTGTAATATTAAAAGGCGTAAGGTCTGGCTCAGGAAAATAACGGTAATCATCTGCATCTTCTTTATCACGGATGGCAAAGGTGGTTCCGGCATCAGCATCAAAACTTCTTGTTTGCTGAAAAATTAATTCTCCGTTTTCCAACAGGCTTATCAATCTTGCTGCTTCATATTCTATGACACGTTTTACATTTCGGATGGAATTAAGGTTTTTCACTTCCACTCTTGTTCCCAATTTTGAATCGCCTTTTTTTCTTACAGAAATATTTGCATCACAACGAAAACTTCCTTCTTCCATATTGCCATCACAAACATCCAGGTAGCGGACAAGTTTTCTTAATTCTGTTAAGTATGCAAACGCTTCTTCACCACATCTCAGATCAGGTTCTGAAACTATTTCAACAAGTGGTGTGCCGGCACGGTTAAAATCCAACACTGAATTTACTTCATATACATCATGAATACTTTTACCAGCATCTTCTTCAATATGAATTCTGTTTAAAAGAATGTTTTTTTCTCCATCCCCAGTTTTTATTTTTACAAACCCTCCTTTGCAGATCGGTGTAGTATGTTGCGATACCTGGTAGCCTTTTGGCAAATCAGGATAGAAATAATTTTTTCTTGCAAAATAATTTTGTTTTTCAATTGTACAGTGGCATGCCAAACCAAGTTTGATTGCATACTCAATTGCTTTCTTATTCATTTTTGGCAGTGTGCCGGGATGAGCCAGTGTAATCGGGCTGATGTTTGAATTGGGTTCATTGCCAAACCTAATACTATCGGCACAAAAAAGTTTGCTTTCAGTTAAAAGCTGGGCATGCACTTCCAGACCCACCACCACCTCGTATGATTCAAATTTTGTCATGTAAAAAAAGAAGATGGCAAAAATAACTAATTTGATCTGTGTGGCTTTTCTTTTAATACAAATAAAAAAGCCACCCATTGAAGGCGGCTTTGATTATTCAAAGAAAAAATAATTACAAGTCAGCAGTTTTTAATTTTCTTGGCACCTTCACTTCAATGGTCTGTGCTTTTCCATCTCTTTTTACTTTTAATTGAAATGAAATCTTGTCTTTGTTTTCTTTTACCATCTTAGCTATTTCATCTGCACCGTTCACTTCTTTGTCGTTAAAATGTGTGATGATATCATTTTCTTTTACACCTGCTTTTGCAGCATTACTTTCATCATCCACTTCAATCACTTTTACGCCTTTGCCATCATCTGTATCCTGCACAGAAAGTCCAAGTCTTGGTGCACCGCCATAAGCAAAAGGATAATTCTGTCCACCATAAGCTCTGGGTGTACCCTGAATACGTGGTAAAGTTTGTTCAAGAACTCTCATGTCAGGCATTCTGGGTGCAGTGGCAAGTAAACTGCCTCCCTGCCATTTGCCAAGTTCAGCTGTAACTTTTTGTTCTTTTTTATCACGAAGAAAAGTTACACTTACTTTGGAGCCGGGTTTATTTTTTCTAATTGCTTCTGAGAGTGCATCGGGGTTGTCAATTTTTGTTTCGCCGATTTTTGTAATGATATCGCCTTCTTTAATGCCTGCTTTTTCAGCCGCACTTTTTCCTGTTACATCATTTACTTTGGCGCCTTGCTCTGCTTTTTCAGTAGTTACACCAAGCATGGCTCTGTTATCATCAAAGTCGTTGAATAAATTCGCACCGTCGTGATCATTCCAGTCAAAATTGAAATTGCCATTTCCTGTACGGGGCATTGTGTAAGCATTCAACCCTTCAAACGATTTGAATTTATTACGAATCACTTTTATATCACCCTCTTTCAAATCTTCAATTGATTTACCATTGACGGTAATTTTATCGCCAGTAATTTCAATCACGATTTTTTCTTTATCATCACCCTTTTTTGTAATGATAATCTGTTCTGTATCTTTTTTCTTGTCTTTCTCTTTCACCTTTTCATCCTGTGCCATAGAAGGAATGGCAAGCGATGCAAGGAAAGCAATTGCTGCAAATTTTACTGATAGTCGTTTCATAATTGTATTTTTTAAAAGTTCTACGTTTTTTTTCGTAGGTCAAATATAAAGACATTTTTTTAAATACGAAATGTTTCGGAAACGTTAAAAAATCAGTTTTCTTTTAGCCAGGATTGAAAATCTCATAAGTATTGACCGGGTATCCATCCACTTCACCTGCCCCAACATAACTCATTCCGCATTTTTCAAGCACTAAGCAAGATGCAATATTTTCCGATTCGGATCTTCCAACTATTCTTTCAATTTTAAGTTTTTCAAATCCGTAATTGATAGAGGCGAGAGCGGCTTCAGTTGCATAACCATTACCCCAAAAATCTTTTTTGAACCGATAGCCCAAATCTATCTCCTTTTCTTCCGGCCTGTACTTCAATCCGCACCAACCTATAAACTCATGCGAAGGTTTTAAATGAACAGCCCAGCGGCCATAATTGTACAAAGCACATTGAGGCAGAATAATCTTTTCAAGTATTTCTTTTGCCTGATCAAGATCACGAACAGGATCATGTGTAAACCTGGTTACTTCCGGATCAATATTGAGATCATAAATAAGTTGTGCATCATCGCCGGTAAATGTCCGTATCAGTAAACGATCAGTTTCTATGATGATATTCATACTTGGTAAAATTACCAAACCTGCATCTGTAAATTTACTCTTCATAAAATTGTATTGGTGATAAACTTTGATTACAGAAATTTGCCTATAGTTGATTCAGATTAATAACTGCACATGCTTGAATTAGTCGCCTATATTGCAATTGGAATTTGCCTTGCGGCAATTGCCTACTCAATAAAAATTTATTGGGAGAGTCCTGATATGAAAAAAAAGAATTGAAACAAATTTCTTTTTATACCCCTTTAATTCTTTTCGGTGTATCAACACCTGTTACCAACCCTACCACTCCATTAGCAATTGCCTGAATCATTTTTTTCATAAGCTCATAATTTAAGGTGCCAGCTTCGTCATTAAGATTATGGTAATATTCGTCATTTGGAGATGTAACCATAATTGAATGTGCTGGTATTCCTTTTCTGGCAAAAGGGTAATTATCGGACCGGATAAACAAAAAGCTTTTGGGATAAGGATCATTTTTGAAAAATGCTTTTTCAGATTTATCCCCAAAAAACCGGTAGTTACGGTTTAAGATTTTAATCAAATCAGAATGTTCATAACCGGTTATATATGGTCTTGGCTTTGTTGATGTGCTGCGCCCAATCATTTCAATATTAATTACCGCGATGATTGAATCAGGATTACAATTATCAGCCAGATTTTGCGAGCCAATTAAGCCAAGTTCTTCTCCTGTAAAAGCAACAAACACTAATGTTCTTTCATTATTATTTTGATTTTTAAAATAATTTGCCAAACAAATAATAGCAGCTACCCCTGATGCATTATCATTTGCGCCGTTAAAAATTTCATCACCTTTTTCCACAGTTCCTTTTCCTCCTGCATCTGGATAAGGATTTGTTTTGATAGTACCTACATGATCATAATGTGCGGAAAAAATAATTACCTGGCCTGGTTTTGATTTCCCTTTTATTGCACCGACTACATTAAACCAGGAAGGTTTTATTTGCATAAAAAAACCATTGTTGCCTGCAACAGGATTCAAACCGGCTTTTTCGAACTCGTTTGCAATAAATAATGCAGCATTAAGATTTTCTGCGGTTCCGCTAAATCTTCCTTTAAGACTGTCAGAAGATAACACCTCAACTAAGTGACGAATTGAGTCTGAGTGTAAGAAAGAATCAACTAAAGAAGATTGGCCCTTTACAAATGAAATTGAAAAAAGAAATATAAAGACAATAAATGTGCTTTTAAAAAATTTCATTACAAAATTGTCTTAATAGTATCAATTACTTTTAGAAGATTTGCCGCATCTTGTCCTCCGGCAGTTGCTATTGTTTTTTGTCCACCACCTCCTCCTTTTATTAATGGTGCTACATTCTCTTTAATTATTTTACCTGCATCAAGATTTTTTGCGGCCACTAATTTTTCGTCAATACTTACAGCCACAAATGGCTTGTCGCCGATATTGGCGCAAAGCACAACAACATAATTGCTGATATTATTTTTAAGATCAAAGCAAAGTTTCTTCAATGCATCTGCATTATTCACTTCCACAATTTCTCCAATAAAATTTATTCCGTTGATGATTTCAACTTTTTGTACAAGTTCATTGCGGATGCCCACCAGCATCTTGTTTTCAAAACCCTCCACCTGTTTTTTTAATGACGTATTTTCTTCCAGCACATTTTCAATTGTCTTTTGCATGTCTTTGGGATTTTTAAACTGCTCTTTTATTTTTTCAAATTGTAATAACTGATCGTTGATATAATTTTCTGCTGCATTTCCACACACCGCCTCTATTCGCCGTACACCGGCAGCTATTGCAGTTTCATGAGTTATTTTAAAAAATCCGAGCTCCCCGGTAGAACCAACATGAGTGCCGCCGCAAAGCTCAACAGAATAAGTTGGATCAATAATCACCACTCTCACTACATCACCATATTTTTCACCAAACAAAGCCATCGCTCCCAACTTCATGGCTTCGTCTTTCAGCATTTCTTTTATTACCACCGGAATATTCTCTCTTATTTTTTGATTGACCATTTTTTCTATATCTGCTATTTCTTCATCGCTGACTTTTGCAAAATGAGAAAAGTCGAAACGAAGATGTTCATCATTAACCAAACTTCCTTTTTGTGCTACGTGAGTACCGAGAACTTTTCTTAATGCTGCGTGAAGAAGATGTGTGGCGGAATGATGCAATGCAATTTTTTTCCTCCTATTAAAGTCATAATGGGTTGTAACATTTGTCTGGCCATTTAAATTCGATGGAATTTTCTTTGCAAAATGAATAACAGTATCATTTTCCTTTTTAGTGTCAAAAATCTCAATCACATCTTTGTTACCATATTTAAGTATTCCAGTATCTCCAACTTGACCGCCACTTTCTGCATAAAAATTGGTAGCGGTTAAAACAATTTGATAATACTCATTTTCTTTTTGCTTTACCTTTCGATACTTTGTTATATAAATATTTGATAATTGAAAAGGAATCTCTTTGCCAGAGTCTTCACTCAGAGTTACAAAAGAAACAGCTGGCTCATTTTTTGAAAGAACTACCCAGTCTTCGGTATCAACTGCTGTGGCAGCACGGCTGCGTTGTTTTTGCTGTTGCATTTCTTTTTCAAAACCGGCTTCGTCAATTGAAAGTTTATTTTCTGTGGCAATTAATCTTGTCAGGTCAATAGGAAAACCATAAGTATCGTAAAGTTCAAAAGCATCTTTTCCTGAAATTTGTGCCCCTGGCTTATCCGGAATACCTTGAATAATATCATTGATTTTCATTAACCCTTTATCAAGAGTCCTTAAAAATGCCTCTTCTTCTTCTTTAATAACCCTTTCAATAAAACTTTGTTGTTGCTTTAATTCGGGAAAGACAGTTTCAAATTGACTTGCTATTACATGTACTAGTTGAGTTAAAAGTGGTTTTTTATAATTCAACCATGAGAAATAATATCTGGTTGCACGTCTTAAAATCCTTCTAATTACATAACCAGCACCTGTATTTGAGGGAAGCTGCCCATCGGCTATAGTAAAACAAATGGCTCTAATATGATCAGCAATTACCCTAAAAGCAGTATCAACCATTTTATCAATTTTACCAAATCCTTTCAATCCGGAATAATCAGAAATATATTGTAACCCAACTATCTTCTCTGTAGCCACAATTGTTCCTGTAAAAATATCAGTATCATAATTGGAAGTTTTTCCCTGTAATACTCTTACCAATCTTTCCAAACCCATACCGGTATCCACATGTTTTGCCGGCAGGGGTTCAAGGCTTCCGTCTTTCAGGCGGTTGAACTGTATGAATACATTATTCCATATTTCAATCACCTGTGGATCATCGTTGTTCACTAATTTTTTTCCATCCAGCTTTTTTCTTTCTTCATCAGGGCGGCAGTCAACATGTATTTCTGTACAAGGTCCGCATGGGCCGGTATCACCCATTTCCCAAAAATTATCTTTCTTATTTCCTAAAAGAATTCTATCAGCATCAATAAACTTTTTCCATTCTTCAAACGCTTCCTCGTCTTTCGGCAATTTTTCTTTTTCATCACCTTCAAAAATGGATACATATAATCTGTCTTTGGGTATTTTATAAATATCAGTAAGCAGTTCCCAACTCCATGCGATGGCATCTTTTTTAAAGTAGTCGCCAAAACTCCAGTTGCCCAGCATTTCAAACATGGTGTGATGATAAGTATCCACACCCACTTCCTCAAGATCATTATGCTTGCCGCTTACCCGCAAACATTTCTGAGTATCGGCAACTCTTTTATGCGAAGTATTTTTATTGCCAAGAAAAATATCCTTGAACTGGTTCATGCCGGCATTGGTAAACATCAGGGTAGGATCGTTTTTCACCACGATGGGTGCAGAGGGAACAATCGTATGTCCCTTTGATGCGAAAAAATCCATGAACTGCTGCCGTATTTCTCCACTCGTCATCATAAAATAAATGGGTTGATTTTTGCTGTTAATCGGGCTATATTTGTTTTCCCTGTAAGGAAGCGGTCAAAGGTAATAATTAGAAAATAGTTAGCATTGAAAACCTGACCGCAACACAGGCTCTGATACAAACCAACTATCCGTTAACACCCGCCTGAGACAACAGGGCATGAAAAAAATCAAATATTATTATAATACCCATACACTCAGGTACGAGAAACTTGAAACACCGCTGCGTGTACAACTGATCCGTGTATTTGGTTTTATTGCAGCTGCCTTAGTTACAGCCATGATCATTTCTTTTTTTGCATTCCGGTTTATCGGTTCACCCAATGAAAAATTACTGGCCAGCGAAAATGAAAGAATGAAAGACCGCTACAAAGAACTGAGCAAAGAATTAAAAGATATTCAACTGCAGATGGCTGATCTGGAAAAAACAGATAATGAAGTTTACCGTACTATTTTTGAAGCTAACCCGATACCCGACAGTGCAAGGGCCAAAGAATTAGAAAAAGAAATTCAGATAGCTAAAGTGGAGGGCATGGAAGAAAGCGATCTGGTGAATTCAATTATTTCCACGCTGAATAACCTGAGCAGCCGGGTAAGGGCACAGCAGGCTTCTTTTAAAGAAGTAACGGAGCTGGTAAAAAATAAAGAAAAACTTTTGGCAGCCACGCCGGCTATTCAACCGGTAAGTAATAAAGATTTAAAAAGAATTGCATCAGGGTTTGGATACAGAATAGATCCTGTTTATAAAACTGTAAAGCTGCACCCTGGTCTTGATTTTACTTCACCTTCCGGCACGCCAATATATGCAACGGCAGATGGTGTGATAGAAACTGCGGGCAACCGTGGTGATGGTTATGGAAACCTGGTGATCATCAATCATGGGTTTGGATATAAAACTTTGTACGGCCACATGTACCGGATAAAAACAAGAGTCGGGCAACGGGTAAAACGTGGTGAAGTAATTGGATGGGTAGGCAGTACGGGTAAAAGCACCGGCCCTCATTGCCATTATGAAGTAATAAAGAATGGAAATAAAATAGACCCTGTTTATTTTTTCTATAATGATCTTACGCCGGAACAATTTGATCGTTTGCTGAAAGTAGCAGCAGCAAATAATCAGAGTTTTGATTGAGGGGAAAGCTGTGAGCTAATAGCTGCTGGCTGCGAGACTTCAATTATAAAATATATTATCATCCCGTGGATTTCAGTTAATGACTTTTCTTTGCCAACTTTTCCACACTTCATTTTCTGGTAAGTATTGCACATTTTCATTTGTATCTTTGAAAAACATTTATGAGTAACCCATCGCTTACACAAATAACATTTGACTTTGTTGCTGAAAAAGAATTGAAAGCAGCAGAAACAGAAATAATGACTGAAACTATGGAAGTAGCAGAAGCAACAGAAGAAATTCCGGTACAGGAAGAAATAAAAACTGAAACAGCAGAGCCAAAAAGAAAATCAACCAGGGGCCGGATGGCTTTAAAAGAAATACACCTGAATGCTGACCTGATACAAATACCACCAGACGAAATACTTTTTCAAAAACTATATTATTCCATAGGCGAAGTAGCCGGATGGTTCCGGCTGAATCAATCGCTGATCCGCTATTGGGAAACAGAATTTGATATACTGGAGCCAAGAAAAAACCGGAAAGGCGACCGCTTCTTCCGCCCCATTGATGTAAAAAATCTTGTACTCATTCATGATCTGCTGCGCCGCCGCAAGTTTACGATTGAAGGCGCAAAAGATTTTTTAAAGAAGAATAAAAAAGCCGATGAAAAATTCAGGATGATCCAATCACTGGAAAAAATAAAGGCTTTTTTTAATGAACTGAAAGCAAGTATCTGAAAAAACCTGATTTATTTCATCAGGTAAATTTCAAGCCCGTCTTTTTTTAATGCATAAAC
>JANOJO010000135.1:0-4408 GCA_031418795.1 Bacteroidota bacterium
AGTCAGCCACTTAAAAAATAAAGGTTGCGGATATAGCTGAACTGGATATCATGATAACAGAATCTGATCCGAATGAAGAAATTTTTAATGCGTATAAAGAAAAAGGCATGGATATTTTATAACGGTAATCCGGCTTATGAAATTTTTTAACTGGCTGACTTATGTATTTAATTAAAAAAACAAAAAAAAATCTATGAACCAAAAACTTATGCTAAAGCAAATGCAAAAACGCATTGCTTTATTCCTGTTTTCTTTTTTGGCCACAGTTACTGTCTTTGCACAGGTAAGTATCAGTGGTAAAGTAACAGGATCTGATGGAAAGGGCATTCCTTTCATTTCTGTTGTTGTAAAAACAACCAGCTTTGGTGGTGTAACAAACACTGACGGCAGTTATAATTTCAGCGCCGATCTGCGCCAGGGCAATTACACACTTGAATTTTCAGGAGTGGGTTTCAAATCAAAAGAACAAACTCTGCAGGTTGGTAGTGGTGCTTCTTATTCAGTAAATGCACAGTTGAATGCTGATGCATTGAACTTAGATGAAGTGGTGGTAATTGGTTCTACTTTGAAACAATCAAGAAAACAATTAGGCAATACGGTTAATTCTGTAAACGCAAAACAGCTATCCAATACCGGGTCGGGTAACCTTTCAGCGGCATTACAAGGTAAAGTTCCGGGTGCACAGATAACACAGACATCCGGTGATCCATCGGGAGGTATTTCAATCAGAATGAGGGGTACCAGTACAATTAAAGGTTCCTCCGAACCGCTCTATGTTATAGACGGTGTAATTATAAGTAATGCCACTACAAATGTTACCAATCTTAATGTAGCATCAGGTCCCAGTTCCGAAATAGGAACAAACCGGTTGGCAGATATTAATCCCAATGACATTGAAAAGATTGATATTATTCCTGGCGCATCTGCATCAGCCATTTACGGTTCACGGGCAAGTAATGGAGTTGTATTAATTACAACCAAATCTGGAAAATCAGGTCAGCTTAAAATTGATTTCAGCACAAGTATTAACACCAATGCTTTGCGCAAAAGAGTTTATATAACTACTTATGGAAAACAATTTGGGTATGCTGCACTTCGGTTAGGCAATATCAGTAACGCTGGTGGGCCGCCAACATATACCGGAGCTACTATCTCTTATACAAGACCTGACGGACAAAACAGAATCTTAGCAACAGATCTGGTTGATGTCACCCGTTATGATTACCAGGATCATATTTTTCAAAAAGGACTGGGCACTGATAATTATATTTCATTAAGTGGTGGTTCAGAAAAAACAAAATATTATTTCTCCGGTGGATTTTATAAAAATGAAGGCATTATTAAGCATACTGATTTCAGGAGATTTAATTTCAAAACAAGGATTGAGCAAATTGTCAATAAATATTTAACCATTATTGGAGGAGTTTCATACACCAATAGTTTTTCCCACGAAAAACCAAATGGAAATGTTTTCTGGAGCCCAATCAACTCTGTAAACATTACCAACAACCTATATGATATTACACAGCGGGACGCAGCCGGCAACCTGAAAAATGTAGAGCCTACAAGGGTTAATCCACTAAGTGTTATTGAAGATATGTCTTTAACACAGTCGGTTAATAGAACGATTAGTGATATTCAGGTTAAAATTAAACCCATGAATGGATTGAGTATAGATTATATACTCGGTGTTGACAACTTTAGCCAGGAAGGAAGAAACCTGATTGAAAGATATCCTTATATCGCTGCACAGGAAGGACTTGGTTATGTTGCAAGTGCCCTGGTAAATACATTCCTGATTAATAATGACGTAAACATTTCTTACCAGACAAAGATTAAATCAATTTCGTCTCTTACTACAGTCGGATTTAATCATCAATACCAGAAAATAACAGGGCTATTTAATGAAGGAAGGGACTTGTTGAATGGTATAACAACTATTAATGGAGCAGCGGTAAGATTGGATCCAAGATATTCTTCTGATCAACGGCAGATATTTGGAGGCTTTGTTCAAGAAACTTTTGGTTACAAAAATATTTTCTACCTGACCGCTGCCGGTCGTATTGATGGAAGTACTTCTTTTCCTCAAGATACAAGAACATATTTTTATCCGAAACTGAGCGGCTCATGGTCTGTAAGCGATATGGATTTTTGGAAAGAGACTCCAAATAATTGGTTTTCTTCTGCCCGCTTAAGAGCTTCATGGGGATTAGCAGGAAACCTCAGTGGTATTGGATCTTACGATAGATTTTCAACTTACCTCTCCAGCAGCATTAATGGGGTTGCTACTTACAATGTCAATACTGCATTGGGTAATGCCCTTGTAGAACCGGAAAGGTCCAGTGAATTTGAAATAGGTACCGATCTTTCTTTTTTCAATAATAAATTGGGTTTGATATTTACTGTTTATAATAAAAAAATTGTTGACAATTCTTTGTTGGTGGATAGAGTTCTTGCACCATCATCAGGTGGCAGCACAAGGGTTGAAAACGTGGGGAACCTTACCAACAAAGGTTGGGAAGTTGGTATAACTGCAAATCCTGTTTCAGGTAATAATTTTAACTGGAACCTGTTTGCTTCTGTAAACAATAATAAAAATTTAGTAACGGCTTCAAGCCAGGTATCACCGGTAGCTCTGGCTAACGCAGGAGGCTCACCTTCTGTTATTTTAGCAGGCCAGCCATTAGGAGTTTTCTATGGCAACTATTTTGAAAGAGATGCATCCGGTAATTTATCATTGGATGCGGGTGGAAGACCCATTGCATCAGTTAATAATCCTACAGCAAAAGTATTACTTAGAAAAGCATTGGGTGATCCAAATCCTGAATGGATAATAAGCATGAACAATAGTATTGAATACAAGAAACTCAGCTTTAGTTTTTTGCTGGATGGTGCTTTAGGACAAGAAGTGTTTAATGCTGACAGAAGAACAAGACAAGGCGTTGGCATTGGTGACTATGCTGAAAAAGAAGCAAAAGGTCTTATACCCAGAGGGTATATTTTCAGTATTTATAATACAGAAGAGTGGAGGGTAGAAAGCGGCTCTTATGTAAAACTGCGAGAAATTGCTTTATCATATCAACTGCCATCACTGGCTAAATTTATTAAGTCATCTTCTCTTTCTATAATAGGAAGAAATTTAATAAGCTGGGATAGCTATGATGGATACGATCCTGAAACAAATGCAGGTGGTAACAGCGCCGTGCTAAGAGGAATCGATTTCGGAAATGTACCAATTCCAAAAACATTTCAATTAACATTCAGAGCAAGTTTTTAACCTTAAAAAATTATAAAATGAAAATGTTACGAATAAATCAAATCGCTTTATTGCTTTTAATTGGATGCACCTTCATGGAAACATCCTGCAATAAAGAATATATTAATCCAAGCACAGCGTCAGTGCCAAGTGTAACCACCAGTGTAGATGGATTAATGAACCTGTGTGCAGGCCTTCAGAGAAGATTCACAATCGGCAGACAAAGTCCTTTATATAATGGCCCGATTGCCGGTGCTTATAGTGTGTATGCATTATATACTTTAAACATTGGTAATACTGCTGAAAAAGAATTAGAAACAGGTAAGGGAGCAGTTACACGGGGTAATTCCATTGTAACTCAAATGTGGGCACAATGTTTATTAACCAAAACAGAAGCAGAGACTGTATTGGACAATTTAAGTGTGGCTGCTGATCCCGCTGACAAAGTAGGATTAAAAGCATACGCCAGTATTTTCTATGCCATGAGTATGGCTACATTAGTTAATTTTTTTGAAAAAATTCCTTTGACCAATGGTCTGAATGCTCAATTCAGCCCGAGAGCAGATGTACTTCAAAAAGTAATTACTGTTTTGGAAAGTGTTGATGCCGATCTGGCAACAACAAATCCGAGTGCAAAATTTATAAGTAAGATTCCAGCTGGCATTGATATTAAAAATACTGTGAAAGCTTTACTTGCCCGTTATTATAATATACAAAGTATGATAACCGGAACTTATAATGCTGCCTCTGGTAATAAAGCATTGACTTTTGCAGCAGCAGCAAGCCAAATAATAAAATCAGAATTCAGATTTACTGCTACTACTACAAACCCGCTTGGAGAATGGAATTTTACGGTGAATGTATTTGGTGCTATTGATTCCACTCTTGGGTTAAAGAATGGTTTGGCACCTGTACCCGCAGCCACTGATCCGCGAATTGGATTTTATATCAGCAGAACTGGCCCTACAACATTTCCATTAAAAGCTTTTGCTCTAAATACTACGGCATCTTATCCGGTTTATCTGCCTGGTGAAATGAATTTGATAATAGCAGAAAACTATGCACGTCAAAATTCATTTACTCAAAGTAAGACTGCACTGGATGCAGTTCGTACCAAGACAACTGATATTTATGGAATAGGTGCTGCACAAC
>JANOJO010000136.1:0-11556 GCA_031418795.1 Bacteroidota bacterium
AACGAAAAACTTGTATTATGGTAAAATTAGGTCATCTTCAATCCGGCGATATTGTAATGGTTAGTGATGATGGTTTGTTAAGAGAAGGCACAGTTGTTCATACTAACCGTGAAGAAAACATGGCATTAATAGATAATGGCATTCAGGAATTCTGGTATTCGCCCCAGGATATTTTTCCCATTGCCCTCAATGATGAACAGTTAATGAAATTTGGATTTGAAAAAGAAAATCTGGAAAACGGCACGAAATACAAAAAAGGAGTATTCAGGCTTGTAACCCCAGGGGTGGGCAATTTTTCCAGTCTGGAAATGTGGTACCGGGAAGATCGGCGTCATTTTAATGTTCCGGTTGCAGTACACGAACTTCAGAATTTGCATGCAGATATGTCCAAAGTGCCATTAGAAAGAGCCTGACCAGTCAATATCACAGTGGGTTGGCACCTGAAATAATAGCGAATTTGATAAACCGGGAAAAAAAATCCCGGTTTTTTTATTATTAGGGTTCATCCTCTTATCTTTGCGCTCCCAAAAATAGTATGTCAAAACAAAACCTGATCAAGCAAGATGGAACTATTGTAGAAGCTCTGTCTAATGCTATGTTCAAGGTGAAGTTAGAAAACGGGCATGGAATACTGGCAACAATTTCTGGAAAGATGAGGATGAATTATATACGGATATTACCGGGCGATAAAGTGGGAGTGGAAATGAGCCCGTATGATTTAACAAGAGGAAGAATAATTTTCAGGTATAAATAGTAGTTGATGGGCTTGCCCCATCACTGTGTTAAAGAAAAAAGAAAAAAAATGAAAGTAAGAGCATCTATAAAAAAGCGCAGCGTTGATTGCAAAATAGTACGCCGCAAAGGCAGACTGTATGTAATAAACAAAAAAAATCCACGCTTCAAACAGCGGCAGGGATAATTTGAAAGATCCATCCTGATAGCTTTCGGGACAAAAAGCAAACACCAATTGGAATTTGTGATTTGTCTTTTGGAATTTCATTGTGAACAAACAAATAAAAAACAGAAATAAAAAAATATGGCTCGTATTGCCGGTGTTGATTTACCAAAAAATAAAAGAGGAGAAATAGGGCTTACCTATATATATGGTATTGGCCCATCCACAGCTAAATATATTCTGGACAAGAATAATATCAGCCGTGATAAAAAAGTGATTGAGTGGGGTGATGAAGATTTGAATGCAATCCGTAACACAATCAATGATGAGTTGAAAGTGGAAGGAACTCTTCGTAGTGAAGTACAGATGAGTATTAAACGTTTGCTTGATATTGCTTGTTACCGTGGTCTTCGCCATCGTAAAGGATTACCAGTTCGTGGTCAGCGTACCCGTACCAACAGCCGTACAAGAAAAGGAAAACGTAAAACAGTTGCCGGTAAAAAGAAGGCACCGAAGAAGTAAAATTGAGTTCGGAGTCTGTAGTTCAGAGTTCCGGATTCTATTAAATAAAGACTTATATAAATATTGAATCAATACCAGATAGCTAAGTAAGTCAGCAGGAGGGTTGATTCAGTCCCGATAAAATCGGGATGATTTTAAAAACAAAAGATTACCTCAGAAAAAAAATTATGGCAAAAGCAAAAGTAGAACAACCGTTAAGTGCAAAAGCAGCCGCAAAGAAAAGGATAGTGAAAGTAGAACCTTATGGAGATGCACATATTACTGCAAGTTTCAACAACATCATCATCAGCTTAACAAACAAAACCGGACAGGTAATTGCCTGGAGCAGTGCTGGTAAAATGGGTTTCAAAGGTTCTAAAAAGAATACCCCTTATGCCGCACAAATGGCTGCTGCCGATGCAGCAAAAACTGCTTTTGATGCAGGATTGAAAAGAGTGGATGTATTGGTAAAAGGACCTGGCTCAGGTCGTGAAAGTTCCATCAGGGCTCTTTCGCAATCAGGTATAGAAGTAGTGATGATAAAAGATGTGACGCCATTGCCGCATAACGGATGTCGTCCGCCGAAGAAAAGAAGAGTTTAAAATGAGTCGTTAGTCGTTAGTTCATAGTCGGTAGTCGGTAAAACTCCGAACTCTGAACTAAAGACTCCGAACTCCAACATACTGAATCGCCAGATTTGATTCATTTATTTAAAAGGTGACTGATTAATTTTTACCGCTTTCAACGATCAGTTCACCGGTTTTTAAAAAGCGGAAATGAAAAAAACTATGGCACGTTACACTGGTCCCAAGACCAAGATTTCCCGCATTTTTGGTGAGCCCATCCTGGGCAACGGTAAGTGGTTGAATAAAAACAGCAACCCTCCCGGTCAGCACGGTGCGCAGCGTAAAAGAAAAACATTAGGCGAATACGCCCTGCAACTTCGTGAAAAGCAAAAGGCAAAATACACTTACGGTGTTTTGGAAAAACAATTCCGTAAAACATTTGAAGAGGCAGCACGCCGCAAAGGTGTAACCGGGGAAAACCTGATTAAATTATTAGAGGCCCGTTTGGATAATACAATTTACCGTTTGGGTATTGCTCCAAGCCGCCCTGCCGCACGCCAGTTGGTAAGTCACAAGCATATTACTGTAAATGGCGATGTAGTAAACATTCCTTCATATCAACTGACGGCTGGTGATGTTATCAGTATAAAAGATAACAGCAAAGAAAGAGTTTCAATTACTGGTGTGATGGGCGCTAAAAATCCAAAATTCAACTGGCTTGACTGGAATGAAACACAAATGACTGGTACGTTTATCACTTATCCTGAAAGGGAGAGTGTTCCGGAGAATATCAAAGAGCAGTTGATTGTCGAGTTGTATTCTAAATAATAGCTATGAGCAATTAGCTATGAGTTACGAGCAATTAGTCTCGAAGCTCAGAGCTCAAAACTCGCAGTTTATTTTTAATCGAAATATTCAATCATTAAAATTAAAATATGGCCATTTTAAATTTCCAGAAGCCTGATAAGATCATCTTACAAAAGGCAAACGACTTCGAAGCACAATTTGAGTTTCGTCCATTGGAACCCGGATTTGCAGTTACCATTGGTAATGCCCTTCGCAGGGTTTTACTTAGCAGCCTGGAAGGGTATGCAATTGTGGGTGTAAAAATTGATGGAGTGGATCATGAGTTTGCCACTATCAAAGGTATTACTGAAGATGTAGTGGAAATTTTATTGAACCTGAAACAGGTTCGATTCAAAAAAACGGTGGATCATGAGGTGGCAAATGAAAGAATCATTTTGTCAATAAAAAACCGTTCTGAGTTTATTGCAGCTATGATTGGTGAAGGAACACAAAGTTTCCAGATAATGAATCCAGAGTTGCTCATTTGTACTTTAGATTCTTCTGCCAAGCTTGATATGGAATTGACAATTGGTAAAGGACGTGGTTATGTACCTGCAGAAGATAATAAACCCAAAGATGCCATCATGGGTTTTATTCCAATTGATTCTATTTATACGCCGATTAAAAACGTAAAATATACAATTGAAAATACCCGTGTGGAGCAGCGTACTGACTATGAGAAACTGATTATGGAAGTTTCTACTGACGGTACTATTCATCCTGAAGAAGCAGTGAAGCAGGCTTCCCGTATTTTAATTCAGCACCTGATGATTATTACTGATGAAAACATTACGTTTGATAATAAGGAAGAAAAGAAAGAAGACCTGGTAGATGAACAAACTTTGCAACTGCGTAAAATATTGAAAACTCCATTGGAAGATTTAGATCTTTCAGTTCGTGCATTCAATTGTTTGAAAGCTGCAAAAATTAATTCATTGAGTGAATTAGTGCAATACGAGCAGGAAGACCTGATGAAGTTCCGCAACTTTGGACAAAAATCTCTTGCAGAAATTGAGCAGGTTCTTAATGAAAGAGGCCTTGGTTTTGGAATGGATTTGGGCAAACTGGGATTGGATAAAGAAGATTTTTAGGCCCCTCCAAACCTCTCCGCCAACTGGCGGAAGGCTTATGAAGAGTCTTTATAGTTCATTATTTTTTAACAACAGCTTTCGGATTTTTATAAATGAAGAAAGCAAGTCTTGTAATTCCTGACACGGTACAAGGCCATAAAATTTAAAGTCATGCGTCACGGAGACAAAGTAAAAAATCTGAGCAGAACAAAAGCCCACAGGGATGCGTTACTCAGTAATCTTGCGATTGCATTAATAACGCACAAGCGGATTGTAACTACAGTAACAAAAGCAAAAGCGTTGCGTGTATATGCCGAACCATTGATTACAAAAAGTAAAACCAATACCACGCATCAGCGCCGTATTGTATTTAGCCATCTACAGGATAAAGAAGCTATCACTGAATTATTCAGTACCATTGCTGAAAAAATTGCTGGCCGCCCCGGTGGTTATACAAGAATAATAAAATTGGGTGCCCGTACAGGTGATAATGCTGAAATGGCAATGATTGAGCTGGTTGATTTCAATGATGTGTATGGAAAAGCTAATGCTGAATTGAAAGATGGAGCTAAGAAAACACGTCGTGGCCGCAGCAAGAAATCTGAAACAACTGATAAAACTACTGAAGCTGCAGCAGAAGAGAAAACAGAAGGATAAATTTCAATCGTCTTTCTTATATAAAAACTCTCCTGGAATCAGGAGAGTTTTTTTTAAAATATTTTTTTGAAAAATCTAAAATAGAATTTAGCTTAAATTTGATTCACTTCGAACCTGCTTGCCGGACAGTTAGAAAATAATTAAAACGAATACATACATGAGTAATTCATCATCGGCGGCATTGGAAAGATTTAAGAACCTGGTTGGCGTAAAATTTCAATTATACAACAGTCTGTTTACTTCATTACCATTTCACCGGATAGAAAAAACAGGCATCCTGCTTTCTTTATTTCTTTCTGTTTGTGAAGAAGGATTTAAAAAGAAGCAAAGCCCTTTGCAAATAATTGATGAGTTTTTCAGCAAGCATACTTCATTTTTAAAAGAAGAAGAAAAATTAGATCTGCTGTTTCGTTTTGTACAATATGCCGAAAGACAGGTAGTATTGTTCGATGCGCTGGAAGACGCATCATTCCGCGAAGTGAATGACATGAATGGCATAGGTACTCTCAAGCACCTGGAGTCAGAAGTGGTACAGGAAAAATTGCAGGATCAGCTTACACAAAAAATAAAAGATTTTAATGTGCGCCTTGTTCTTACTGCACATCCCACACAGTTTTATCCCGGCACCGTGCTTGGCATTATCAATGATCTTTCAAAAGCACTGGCAGAAAATAATGCAAGCCAGGTAAATGTTTTATTACAACAGCTTGGCAAAACAGCATTTTTCAAACATAAAAAACCCACGCCGTATGATGAGGCAATAAGCCTGATATGGTATTTGGAAAATGTTTTTTACCAGGCAGCCGGAAGAATTTCTTCTTTTTTTAAAAATCAGTTTCCTGATTCTGTTTCAAAAAATAATCCGCTGGTAAAAATGGGATTCTGGCCGGGTGGCGACAGAGATGGCAATCCTTTTGTAACGGCTGATACAACTTTGCAGGTAGCTGAAGCATTGCGGGGTGGAATTATAAAATGCTATTATCTTGAAATCCGCCGGCTGAAACGCCGCCTTACATTTGAAGGAGTGGATGTATTGCTGAATGAGCTGGAGAAAAAACTTTACAATAATCTTTTTGTACCCGGAGAGAAAACTGATTTGACAAAAGAAGAGATTCTTCAGACACTGGAGGAAATAAGAAATATATTAGTTTATAAACACAACAGTTTGTTTTTGCACCTGGTGGATAATCTGCGAAACAAAGTAGAAATATTCGGACTTCATTTTGCATCATTAGATATAAGGCAGGACAGCGCTGTTCATACTTCCATTTTTGAATCACTAGCAGGAAGTGCACAGGGCATACCGGAAAATTATCCGCAATGCAATGATGACACAAAAATAAATATTCTTTCTGCACTTAAAACTTCGCAAGAATTGAATGTGCCTGAAGATTCATTACAAAAAGAAACATTTTCATCTATCAATGCTATAAAGCAGATTCAGCATTTTAATGGTGAGGCAGGTTGCAGCCGCTACATCATCAGCCAATGCAACAGCGCTGTTAATGCCATGGAAGTTTATGCATTGTTTTTACTCAGTGGCTGGAAAAAAGAAGAAATGAATATTGATATTGTTCCTTTATTTGAAACGATAGATGATTTGCAAAAGGCTGCCGGTATCATGGATAAGTTGTACAATGACGGTGGATATAAACAACATTTACAAAGAAGGGGCAACAGCCAAACCATTATGCTTGGGTTTAGTGATGGTACAAAAGATGGCGGATACCTGATGGCTAACTGGAGTATTTATAAAGCCAAAGAAGATTTGACAAGAATATCAAAGCAGCACGGCATTGATGTAGTCTTCTTTGATGGCAGAGGCGGCCCGCCTGCAAGGGGCGGCGGCAAGACACATAAATTTTATGCATCGCTTGGAAAAAATATTTCAGGAAAAGAAATACAGCTTACTGTACAGGGACAAACAGTAAGTTCAAATTTCGGCACGATTGATTCGGCACAGTTTAATATGGAGCAGTTGATACATGCCGGCATTTCCAATGAACTTTTTTCTCACAAACTCACCACGTTGCAAAAAAGCGAAGAAGAACTATTGCAGCGTTTATCCGATATCAGCTATGCAGCTTACAGCGTGTTAAAAAATCATCCTTACTTTCTTGAATATTTATCTCATGCAAGCCCATTGCGATTTTACAGCGATACAAATATTGGAAGCAGGCCATCTAAAAGAGGAACAGCATCAGCATTGTCATTAAAAAATTTGCGTGCCATTCCATTTGTTGGTTCCTGGAGTCAGATAAAACAAAATGTAACCGGGTACTATGGCGTGGGCACGGCTTTGCAAAAGATGGAGCAGGAAGGCAGGTTAAAAGAAATAAAAAAACTGTATCAGGAATCTTTATTTTTCAAAACGCTGCTCGATAATTGTGAAATGGCCATGCAGAAAACTTTTTTTCCGCTAACAGCACATCTTTCCAACCATGAAAAATATGGCGAAGTGTGGCAAATGATAATGACCGAATACGAACTGACGAAACAATATTTATTGCGGATAGCAGAAAAGACAGAGTTGATGACTGACTACCCGGTAGAACAATTATCTATACACATGAGAGAAAGAATCGTATTGCCATTGCTCACTATTCAACAGTATGCCATCATTCATGTAAGAAAAATGGAAGAAGCACTTATCATGCCTCCCATAAAAAACACTTTTGAAAAATTGGTTATGCGATGTTCATTTGGAATAATAAATGCAGGAAGAAATTCTGCATAGAACAACTTTCTTTTTAAAAAATAAAAAGGCCATCCGCCTTGCGGCGGACGGCCTCAACGATTGCTTGCCATAAGAAAAAGCTAATGATTTATTTTAGTTGGCAAAAGTCTATATTAATAATTGATGTTAATGATTTTTTATGTTAGCTTATTATTAATTAAAACGAATAAACAGCAGCAACTAAAAAGCTGGCTGCTGATTTTTTTGATGCGCCATTTTTGTCAACAAAAATATCTTCACTTGCATTATCAAATCTCAATTCAGGAATAATAGTAAAAGTGCTTGCTTTGAAATTTGCTGATAAAGTGGTTGCAAATAAACTACATCCCCCGGTTGGCGCCATTGCAAACTTCAAATGATTCTTATCACTGAAATACTCAGTGCGTAGTGTTAATCCATACCAGCTTTGCGGGTCAACATTCAGATACAAAGCAGACCCCCACCAGCTTAAGCCGTCCATACTCTTACTGCCATCCCAAAACTGTGTATTGTGAACTGTACCATTAAAACCTATATTGAATTTATCACTGATTTTGGCAGTAGCAACCAGGTCAAACTGATTTATTTTAGCAGTATCAAGTGCTTTACCACCAACATAATTCAGATACAATTTTACTTTGTCGCTTGCGGCAAGACTGTACTGAGCAATCACAAATTTTTTATTGATTTGCCCATCGGGTATAATTCTGAAATCTGTAGCATTGGATAGGCCAAGCATAAATCCACTTTTACCTTTTGTAATGTCAGCTTTAATACCCGTATGAGAAAAAGGACCATTGGTAAACATATAGCTCATGGAATAATTTCTGTTCAGTTGCGGATCCAGTAATTCATACCCAATATGAGTAGCCCATGTGCCCGCAGAAAATTTTATCCAGTCAGCAGGTGAGTATGTAACATACAATTGTTTTACAGCCTGAAGAATGCCGGTTTCATTGTAAGAAAATTCAGATGCACGGGGTCCAAAACCAAGGTCAAGCACGGCGCCTACTTTATCACTCTTGTGTTCAAATTTTACACTCGCCATACCAAGAGCAAAACTATTATGAGAGTTAGTAAAACTTGTGTAATTGTTTCCTCTTGTTTTTCCAAAATCATACCGGTAATAAACATCCGCTGATCCCGTAATTGTAAAACTTGGCTTGGTTTCAGAACCAGCTTCTTCAGTTTTAGCAGCCACTGCGGAATCAGCCTGGAACGATGCTACCTGCGCTGAAGAAAAAACAAAACTGTTAACTGCGATAATTGCGATAAATAATTTTCGTAACATTGTTATAGATTTTAATTGTTATTAAATGGGGTACAGCCTTTGAACTTTTACCAGAAGTTCTTTACAGGCTGTACCTTTTTATTTGAATGATTAGAATTTTTCAGCCAGGGTTTCTTTTTCTTCACCATTAACATGACGAACAAGTAAAGTGCCCTGCGTATATTTTTCATTGTGCTGGCTTTCATCAAGTCCCATTTCTTCTTCCTGTTCAGTAACACGAAGCGGAAGAATAAAACTGATGAATTTGAATATACCATAAGAAACAATAAAGCTGTATCCCGCAACAATTGCCATTGCTTTTAACTGAATAAAAAAGAATCCGGGGTTACCATAAAATAATCCCTGGGGACCACCGGGTATTGCATGTATTGCAGTATTGGCAAATACGCCAGTCATAAGCATACCCACCATACCACCTATACCATGACAAGGGAATACGTCCAATGTATCATCAAGTTTAGAACGTTGTTTAATACTTACAGCGATGTTTGAAACTATTGCTGCAACAAGTCCAATAATGATACTTTGAGGTATGCCAACATAACCTGCACCAGGTGTGATGGCAACCAGGCCAACTACTGCACCAATACAAAAGGCAAGTACGGAAGGTTTCTTTCCTTTTATTACATCAAAAAACATCCAGGCTAAACCAGCAGCAGAAGCCGCAGTTGTAGTAGTACCAAATGCATTTACTGCAAGTGGGGTAGCTCCGACTGCGGAACCTGCATTAAAACCAAACCAACCAAACCAAAGCAAACCTGTTCCTATTAATACATAAGGTACATTGGCCGGAGGAATTTCTTTTTGATCAATATGCGATTTTCTTCTTTTCAAAACCATTGCGCCTGCTAATGCAGCACAACCCGCAGTAATATGTACCACTGTACCACCTGCAAAATCCCAGGCTCCCATTTTAGCAAGAAAACCTTCGGGATGCCAGCTCCAGTGTGCTACCGGTGCATATACTAATAAAGAAAACAAAACAATAAATAATACGTAGGCCGTGAATTTTATTCTTTCAGCAACAGCACCCACTACCAGCCCGGGTGTAATGATGGCAAACATTAATTGAAACAGAGAAAAAAGAGAAAGTGGAATTGTGTTTGCAAGCGGCCACGCAGCTCCTGATTTTACGCCAGAGTAAAAAGCGTAAGTAGAAGGATTTCCTATTAAACCATTTACTGATTCTCCAAAAGCAAGACTAAATCCACAAGTAACCCAAAGCACACCAACAAGACCGGCAGCTACTACGCTTTTAATCATTGTTGATATTACATTCTTACGGTTTACCATACCACCATAAAAGAATGCAAGACCGGGGGTCATCAAAAATACAAGAGCTGTTGATACAAGTACCCATGCAATATCAGCATTACTGTATTGGGGGTCAGTGGCACCTGGCACATAATCAGCTTCAGGTTTAATAAACATAGCTAAAATTGCTACTGCGACAAGAAGGAGAAATGGCAGAATCTGTTTTGCGGTTTTCTTACTCATAACCTAATTTTAAGTGTTTTGAATCTAATTTTTAGTTGATTGGTCAAAAATAATTTATTAATAGACTAACGACTGTTTTAATTCATATATATTTATTGAAATAATGTGTATAATCAAGAAACCTTTATTCTTTGACATTCAGTTCTAATAATTTCCACTGATAAATCTGTTGATTAAAATGTTTGGCTCAGGAGGTGCTGGTCTTTTGATTCAAGCAGGGAAACGCCATTGTTAAGGAATTCATCAACTTTCCTGGCACATTCACGGCCTTCGCTGATAGCCCAAACAACTAATGACTGACCCCGGCGGATATCGCCGGCAGCGAATACTTTATTAATATTTGTGAGATAATTTTTTTCTGTTGCCTTTACATTTTTTCTTTCATCCAACTCAATATCTAATTGTTGCAGCAATCCATCATACTGCGGATTTACAAATCCCATAGCCAGCAATGCAAGCTCACATGGAATTATTTGTTCGCTTCCTTCCCGTTCAATAAAAGATGCAGGTCTTCCATCTTCAGTAATCTTCCATTCCAGGTCAACAATCTTTAATGCTTTTAAATTTCCTTTTTCATCACCCATAAATTCTTTGGTGGCAATAGCCCATTTTCTATCAACACCTTCTTCATGTGATAATGATGTTTTTAATGTCATCGGGTAGGTTGGCCAGGGCATAAAGGATGTTCTGTCTTTTGGTGGGGTTGGCAATAATTCAAACTGAGTTACTGATTTTGCTTTATGACGATTACATGTACCAACGCAGTCACTTCCTGTATCACCACCACCAATCACCACTACATTTTTCTTACTAGCAAAAATATCTTCGTAATACATATTACTTTCTACTCCCTCTCCATTGGAGAGGGTTGGGGTGAGGTTCGAATTGCGTTTATTCTGCTGTTTCAAAAATTCCATTGCAAAATGAACACCTTTCAATTCTCTTCCCGGAATATTCAAATCTCTTGGAACGGTAGAACCATTAGCCAATACAATTGCATGGAATTCCCTCAGCAGATCATTCACATTTACATTTACACCCACATTTGCATTGCATTTAAAAATTACACCTTCTTCTTCCATTAATTTTATTCTTCTCTCCACCACCCATTTCTCCAGTTTAAAATCAGGAATACCATAAGTTAATAAACCACCGGGCCTGTCATCTCTTTCAAAAACGGTAACAGTATGGCCTGCATAATTTAATTGTGCAGCAGCAGCCATACCCGCAGGACCGCTTCCCACTACAGCTACTTTTTTCCCGCTGCGTTTATTTATTTTTTTAGCCTGAACAAATCCTTTGTCAAATGCAATTTCAATAATATGTTTTTCTATTTCTTCAATAGCAATTGCCGGTTGATTGATACCGAGTACACAGGCAGTTTCGCAGGGAGCAGGACAAATTCTTCCTGTGAACTCAGGAAAATTATTGGTAGATGCTAATATCTCGTACGCTTCTTTCCATTCTTTATTATAGACCGCATCATTGAATTCAGGAATTACATTTCCCAGCGGGCA
>JANOJO010000137.1:0-1699 GCA_031418795.1 Bacteroidota bacterium
TTTAAATTCTGTTCGTACAGGTACTATGAAATTATGGCGGATGAAACCCGATGGCAGCAACCAGGAACAGGTAACTTTTGATGAATACAATGATTGGTTCCCGCACATTTCACCTGATGGTAAATGGATAGTTTATCTCTCTTATCCCAAAGAAATTAACCCGGCAGAACATCCCTGGTATAAAAAAATTTATATCCGCTTAATGCCCGCAAGCGGCGGCATACCAAAAAACATTGCGTATGTATATGGCGGGCAGGGAACCATCAATGTACCATCATGGTCTCCGGACAGTAAGAAGATTGCATTTGTAAGTAACACGCAAATACCCCTTACCCCTAAAGGGGATTAAACAAGATTTATTATTATGAAGCTGAAAATATTATATACTTTTTTTGTTTCCTTTCTATTGTTGAATGTTCATTTTGTAACTGCACAGGTAAAACTTCCCCGGCTTGTAAGAGACAGCATGATTTTGCAAAGAGATGTAAATATAAAAATATGGGGATGGGCAGCAAAGGATGAAAAGCTGAGTGTGAAGTTTAACAACAAAACATATAAAACAAAGTCTGATGCAAATGGAAATTGGCAAATTGTGTTATCTCCAATGAAAGCAGGCGGTCCTTACACGATGGATATTGCAGCCAGCAATAAAATTACTTTGAAAGAAATTTTAATTGGTGATGTCTGGTTTTGCAGCGGACAGTCAAATATGGTGCACCAGATGAATATTCATGACGTGACCTATGCAAAAGATATTGCAGATGCAAACTATCCGCAGATAAGACAATTCTGGATTCCCACCCGTACTAATTTACAAGGTCCGCAAGCTGACCTTTCAACCGGTTACTGGAAATGGGCAAACCCTGAAGATATAAGACCATTTTCTGCAGTTGCATATTTTTTTGCAAGGAAAATTTATGAAAAATACCATGTGCCAATTGGTATCATCAATGCAAGTGTTGGCGGCACTCCCATCGAAGCATGGGCAAGTGAAGAAGGATTAAAAGATTTTTCTACAATGATTACTACAATTCAAAAAAATAAAGACACTGCATATGTAAATAATATGAGCAGAAATGCTGCGGCAAATATTATGGGCAGTCCGCAGCAAAAAGATTTAGGAATGATCGGTGAAAAAAAATGGTATGATGTATCGTATGTGCCAAAAGGATGGCATGCTATTAATATTCCCGGTAATTGGGAAGATCAGGGCATTAAAGAGTTGAACGGCGTGGTCTGGTACAGGAAAGAAATTGATATACCTGCATCAATGACCGGGGTAGCTGCAAAAGTCTTTTTAGGAAGAATCGTTGATGCTGATGTTTTATATATTAATGGAACGCAGGTTGGCAATACAACTTATCAGTATCCGCAAAGAAGATATAATGTACCCGCAAGCCTGTTAAAGGCTGGTAATAATATTTTTGTAATTAAAGTAACGAATACAGCTGGCAAAGGCGGGTTTGTTCCCGACAAACCTTATTGTGTATTTGCAGGCAAGGATACAATTGATCTAAAAGGAACATGGCAATATAAAGTTGGCGAAGTATTTATTCCCCAAAGTGGCCCCGATAGCTATCGGGGTGGCGGTGGAGGAATAGCTGCACAAAACCAACCGGCAGCTTTATACAATGCAATGGTGGCGCCTGTTATCAATTATTCAATCAAAGGTTTTCTTTGGTACCAGGGTGAAAGTAAT
>JANOJO010000138.1:0-3451 GCA_031418795.1 Bacteroidota bacterium
GGCATTAGCCATTCCAAAATTTCCTTCGGCATTTTCAAAATCAACCGGGTTTACTTTATGAGGCATGGCCGATGAACCTACTTCACCTTTTATTACTTTTTGTTTAAAATATTCCATCGAAATATATGTCCAGGCATCACGGCAAAAATCCAAAAGAATATTGTTGATGCGTTTCATGCAATCAAAATGTGCAGCAAGATTATCGTAATGTTCAATCTGCGTGGTGAACTGCATGCGGGTGAGACCAAGAATTTTTTCTACAAATTCATTTCCCATTTTTATCCAATCTGTTTTTGGAAATGCTGCCTGATGCGCATTGAAGTTGCCGGTAGCGCCACCAAATTTTGCACTGAACGGAATACTGATAAGTTGCTCCACCTGATTTTCTATTCTTTCTACAAACACCATTAATTCTTTTCCCAACCTGGTTGGGCTGGCCGGTTGTCCATGTGTATGCGCAAGCATTGGAATATTTTTCCATTCATTTGCCAGCAATTTCAATTCCGTATTCAGATTCAGCAGCGATGGCAGATACTCATATTCTATAGCATGTTTCCAGGAAAGTGGAATAGCTGTGTTATTTATATCCTGTGAGGTTAACCCGAAATGAATCCATTCTTTCACATCTTTTGCTCCGCATTTTTCCAATTCATTTTTCAAAAAATATTCTACAGCTTTTACATCGTGGTTGGTGTTGTATTCAATCTGTTTTATTTCCTGCGCATCTTCAAGGCCAAATTCTTCAGCAAGTTTTTTAAGATGCTTCACAGCTTTACCCGGTATTTTGAAAAATTTTTTATCTGCAAGAAAAAGAAAGTATTCAATTTCTACCTGCACCCTGTATTTCATCAGTGCGTATTCAGAAAAATAATCATCGAGGTGCTGAACTTGTTTACGGTAACGTCCATCAATGGGAGAGATGGCTGTGAGTTGAGTTAATTCCATTCTTGTTTATAGTTTATCCCTGCCTGCCGGCAGGCAGGGTTTATAGTTTGTGGTATTTGGCAGCTACCACTTACATTTGTCCCAAAGATAAAACACATTGACTGTTGTAGCGAAAGATAATAAAACCCCTTTAGGCTTGCCTGACGAAGCTTCAGCGAAGTCAGGGGATGGGGGCACCAAGATTAAAGTTGGTATAGTTAGTTATCTTAACACAAGGCCATTAATTTATGGTTTAAAGCTGCCACCGGTTGCAGATCAAATTGAATTGATTGAAGAAAATCCTGCCCGGCTTGCAGAGATGCTGAAGAACAATGAAATTGATCTTGGATTAATTCCGGTTGCTGCCATTCCAGAATTTCAGGAGCATCATCTTATAGGTGATTATTGTATTGGCACCGAAGGCGAAGCCGCATCAGTTTGTTTATTTAGCGAAGTGCCGCTGGAAGAAATAAAAAAAGTTTACCTCGATTACCAGAGCCGCACTTCTGTAGAATTATTAAAATGGATAATGAAAGAATATTGGGGAATAGAACCTGAATTGATTGAAGCGGCCAATGATGATTACCGGAAAGAAATAAAAGGAACTACTGCCGGCTTAGTCATTGGTGACCGGGCATTTGAACAAAGAAAGCTCTCCACTTTTTTTTATGATCTCGGCGCTGAATGGAAAAAAATAACAGGGCTTCCTTTTGTATTTGCCGCATGGGTGAGTAATAAGGAATTGCCACAGGATTTTATACAATTATTTAATGATGCCAATGCAGTAGGATTAAGCCATATTGATGAAATCGTTGCTTCACACCCATTTGATCTGTACGACCTGAAAAAATATTACAATATACATATCTGTTATAAACTGGATGAAGAAAAAAGAAAAGGAATGGAAAAGTTTTTACAATCTATCAGTCATTAACTGAATAAAAAGCCCAGCATGAATTTATTTTTTTGCTTTTTCCGGGTTTAAAAATCCTTCTATCACCCACCACCTGAATTTTACAAGCATCTGCATTTTTTGAGCTTGTCCTTTCAGCAAATAAAGAAAACCATAGGCAATGGCATACCCAAGTTTTGCGAAGTATTCAAGTAGTTTCAATGAAAGTTTTAAAACAGAAGCTTTATTCATTAATCGTTCACTGCCACCGATGCCCATACTATGTCGTTTTACATAAGCCTTGTCAAATTTATTTTCTTCCACATGATGATGAACAATTACATGTGGTAAATAAAATACTTTTTCACCTGCAGTAATTAATTTCAGGTACATCGCTTTTTCTTCACCAGCCATCAGGCTACTGCCACTTCGGCCAAGATTGCCATCAAAGTATCCGTATTTTACAAAAGCAGATTTTCTGAAATGCATATTGGCACCGGAAGGATAGCGGGTACCTTTCATTTGAAAAACAGATGTGCCAAGATCATAATTACCAACCAACCCCCAGAAATATTTTCCAAACCAATCAGCAACAGGCACCATGTATTTTGGAATAATTCTTCCGCCGGTACTCATGGCATCCGGGTGCTTATCATAAAAGCTGATGATTTCCTGCAACCAGTTTTGCTCTGCAAGACAATCATCATCTATATAAGCAATAATTTCTCCTGTTGCTTCTTTTGCACCACGGGTTCTGGCAAATGCAATACCCTGTTGCATTTCTTTTATATATTTAAAATTGAGTAATGGATACAGTTGTGGTATTGTTTTGCAATAGTCTTCTGTGTTATCAGCACTGTTATTATCTATAACTAATAACTCAAATTCAGTTGTATTAATATTCATCGCAACTATACTTTCGACACAAAGTTTTAAAAGCATTACCCTATTATAAGTACAGATGACAATTGTTGCTTTGAATTTATCTGACATTTCAATTATTTTTTTTAAGCCACCAAACAGGTTATTATAAGTTGTTGAAATGTTTATTTAAAACCCAATCTTTTTTTCACAGAATTTAATAAGGGTTCAAAATCCGGGCTTAGTTTCAAATACCAAACAGCACTGAAAAATAACAGGCAGAAACTCATACATTTCAAAATTACTCCCAACCATCCATTTAAGTTTTGTAATAATAATAAAACAATAAAATAGCAAAGAACACCCGATGCAATTGTCAATAAAGTTTTTAAGGAAAAAGGCTGCATTTTATATTTTACCCAAATAAAAAATAAACGGAGGGCATTGTAAAAAGTGAGTGCAATAAAGCCAGCCACTGCAGCTCCAATGATTCCATATTCTTTTACAAGAAAGTAATTTAAAAAAATGGAGAATAATAATAATACCACACCGCTTAAAAATTCGAATCGCCAGGAAGGGGATGTATATAACAACTGGCTTTTGATACCTGTACCCATATCAATTATAAATTTAATGCCAAGTATAAGAATAACATACTTGCCTTCTCTGAAGGCATTGTCCAGATGTAATAAATTGTATGCTTCATCAATATTGAGCCATATAAGACAAAAAAGTAAAATAGAAATAATTAATAAATTAATAGAGCTTCTGCTG
>JANOJO010000139.1:0-7870 GCA_031418795.1 Bacteroidota bacterium
AGAAAAAGCCCGCCCGGATGACCCGGTCGGACGGGGAAAACCAGTTTACCACAAAGCATTCGGCTATCGTGAATTTGCAAATCAATCTGCTTTGCAAACTTCAGACATCTTTGAACTTGCATCAGTATCCAAACAGTTTACTGCCATGATAATAATGATGCTGAAAGAAAAAGGTTTTTTGAACTATGATGATTTAGCAGAAAAATTTCTTGACATACCTTATAAAGGAATTTCCATTCGTCATTTACTTACACATACCAGCGGCCTGCCCGATTACCAGGACATCATGGATAAATACTGGGATAAAACAAAAGTAGCAGGCAATGCAGATTGTATTGAATATTTAAATAAATATGCTCCGCCAAAATTGTTTGAACCGGGCGAAAAATATATTTATAGTAACACCGGTTATTTAATATTAGCCAGCATAGCGGAAAAAGCAAGTGGAAAAGATTTTATAGAAATGTGCCGCAACTGGATTTTTAAGAAATTAAAAATGAAAAGCACCAATATAAGAACCCTGGAAGAAAAGAAAGCAACAACCAATTTTGCTATCGGGCATATTTATGTAAAAGAAAGAGAAAAATATGTCCGTGCCGATTCATTCCCGTCTTCTGATTACACCATCTGGCTGGGCAATCGTAAAGGACCGGGGCGTATCAGTTCCACTGCTGCTGATTTATTAAAATGGGATAAAGCTTTGTACACTGAAAAGTTGATAAAGCAATCAACCTTGCAGGAAGCATTTACGCCGATGAAATTAAATGATGGCAGTTTATCCAATTATGGTTTTGGCTGGACATTAAGAACAGATTCAGCGTTTGGAAAAATTGTGATGCATACAGGAGATAACCCCGGATATAAAACACAGATCATCCGGTATGTTGATAAAAAGAAAACGATTATTGTTCTGAATAATAATGCTCATTCAAACTTTGCTTCAATTATCAGGCAACTTGAATCTTCATTAAAAAATTAACCATACAAGGCATACAAGACATTTAAGACTTTTACCATATACAAACCTTGTATTTCTTATATGCCTTGTATGGTAAAACAATTCTTGAATACTTACTGCTTAGGCACTTCTTTAATATGATACTCCTGAATCAGCGGTGGATTTTCCGGAGATAGTGTAAAGTAAATTTCAATATTCGTTTTCTCACCTTCTATAATAAATGAGCCACGCAATTGATTTTCCGGCTTCACTTCTTTTACTGAAATTATTTTCCCGGCTTTGGCATACAGTTCCCTTGCATATTTTTTCAATGTATCAATCGGGTAATCCGGGAAAAAGTTTTCAGCAAAAATTCCGCTTTGCTCTGCATTATTCCAATCGGGTAATATTTTTACTATATCATTTTTTCTTTGTTCTAAAATTTTTGAAGGAGGCAATTGCATCGGTTGTAAACCTGCAATTTTTATTATCGTATCCAGTATTTTTAAATTCACAAAACCCATGGGTGAGTACGTACGGTTGGCAAATGAAACAATACCGATTCCATAATCCGGCATGATGCGCCACTGGCTTCCGAAACCGGGCAGACCACCGCTGTGAGAAATAAAAGTTTTACCATCACAATCTTTTAACCAACCCAATCCATAACAGTAGGCAGATGTAACAGCACAAGTTCTTCCATCCGGGAATTTAAAATTCGGATTAAATCCATTCCATCTCCATGGATGATGCATTTCTCTTACCGAACTTCTTTTTATTGGCCCATCATCTTTTGCATTGTTCGGCGGCCAGGCAGATAAATGAAAGGCCATATAGTTTGCAAATTCATCAATGGAAGAAATCATGGCGCCCATGGCTCCCCAACTTCCATCTTTTGTATCGTGCAATAAAGTTTCTTCATTCCATTTTTCATTCAGCCAACGGTAACCGTGTGCTAATTTATCAGGCACCACATCACCATATTCATAAGTTGTAGTTTTCATTCCAAGTGGCTCAAAAATATTTTTCTTGATATATTCCTGGTACTGCATACCGGATACAACAGTTATAATTTTCCCCTGCAATGCAAAACCAAGATTGCTGTATTCATAAGCAATTCCCGGAGGATTGGAAAATGAAAGTTGTTTTTCAATCAATGCAATCAAATCTTTGTCATTATCGGCAAGTTGTCTGTCACCCCAGGGATTGTCTTCGGGAAAACCTGCGCCATGTGTCATCAAATGGCGAATTGTAATATGCGGAGCATCGGCTGTCGGGTATTTTAATTTTTTTAATTCAGGTATGTATAAATATGCCGGGTCATCTAAATTCAATTTTCCTTCATCACGCAGTTTCAATATCGCCATCGTAGCAAAACTTTTACTCATACTTGCAATACGAAACAATGAAGATGATGTAACAGGAATTTTATTTTCAATATCTGTATAACCAATATTTCCTTTGTAAATTAATTTGCCATCAACCACCAAGCCATACGCTACGCCGGGTAAATGATTGGAGTCTGCATAATCATTAAAAATTTTATCAATCACAGGAAATGCCTGCATGATTTTTTCCATGCGGCCAAGGTCTGTAAACACAGCGGGTTTGTAAGCTATTTCATAAGATGAAAGGTTTGTTTTACTTACTGATTCGTTTTCATTGCAGGCCAGGATAAGAAAAATCAAGCCGCATAGGATTGGTATTATTTTCATACAGATGAAGTTCCGTTTAAGTGTAAATAACCAGCATTCTCTGGCGAAGATTGAAAATAGAAAATACGGACTTCACAAAAATCTTATACTGTGAAGTCCGTAAAATTTAATTGGTTTAATTCCGGAAAACTTCTGTTAGAATAAGCCTGACTGTTCCGGTTCCGGTATTTTTCCCGGCATGGGTTTCTGCTGGCACTACTACTCCCATTCCTGTCTTTAATTCCGTGGTAGTTTTTGTGCCATCTTTTGCTTCAAATTCCACTGTTCCTCCTTCAGCAACATATATTGAATGATCCGGGTGTGAGTGCATGGCTACTGATTCACCCGGTTTCACTGTCACTTCCGCTATTCTGATATTCATGGTGTCGGCAAATACTTTGTAAACACCCGGAGCTATTTTAACCGGATCCGTTGCGGGGTCACGGGTCAGCGCTGTTGCAGCACGGAATACATCTGTTACAACAAGCCTGAGCGTTGTTGTTCCGGTGTTTTTCCCGGCATGGGTTTCTGCAGGTACCACTACTCCCATTCCTGTCTTTAATTCCGTGGTACTCTTTGTACCATCTTTTGCTTCAAATTCCACTGTTCCTCCTTCAACAACATATATTGAATGATCGGGGTGTGAGTGCATGGCTACTGATTCCCCCGGCTTAACAGTTACTTCCGATATTCTGATGTCCATGGTGTCGGCCAGTGCACGATAGACTCCCGGAGCCACTTTAACCGGGTCCATTGCAGGGTCACGGGTTGGCGCCGTAGTAGTTTCTGTTTTAGCAGTTTCGTCTTTTTTAGCTTCATCATTGCAGGCAATAAAAGCAAGAGCCATAAGTAATGCAAGAAAAATACTTGCGTTGGTTTTTAGTTTCATGTTTTAAATTTTTATGGTGAGTGAATTACTAAGATATGACTTTTAGAATTTCCCGGTGGCTGCTTACTGTATGTTCTTTAAATTTTGTATACCATGTCTGAAAGGCAGCCTGGTTCAGATCTTTCTGCAGGCTTTTTTCATATTCATTCAGCGTGTCATAACCACTTTCTGCAATCAGGCGGTAACTGTCTCCGGTAAAATCACTAAGTATCCGTAAATTTTTTGACTTGGGCACCAGCTCTTTTAATATGGCTTCGTCAAAAAGAGTTTTTGCTTCCCGAAAATGCCCGAATTTCAATTGGAAAATATCTCTTACTATGTACATAAAGAAAAGTTTAAAAGTTTTTAATAGCGAACTGAATGTTGAGCGGAGCGTTGAGCCAAAGGCTCCCCTTCGGGGCAACTATTGCTTCATAGTAGTAATGTTGCCGGCCAACTAAAATCCTTTTTTCTCTCCAATGTGTTTTTCAAACCACTCCACATTTGTCTGCATGGTTTTTAAAACCATCTTTGGTTCCACCGGGCCGTGTCCCTGCCGCGGCATAGTCAGCATTCGTACCGGAACATTTCTCCTCCGCAAAGCATTATAAAACATAATTGCATTACTGATCGGTACCCGCTGATCGCCTTCGCAATGTTGCAGCATCACCGGAGTTTTTACATTTTGTACAAAGCGTATTGGCGAATGTGCATCATACAAACTCCAGTCATTCCAGGGATCGGTTTTAAAATGCGATGGAAGAAATCCTTCTATATCATCTGTAAGATTTTGATGTGCTAAGTCCACTACCGGTGCACCGATTGATGCAGCTTTGAACCGATTGGTATGACCCACAATCCAGCTACTCATAAAACCCCCGTAGCTCCATCCCATCACTCCCATTTTACTTTCATCGGCCACACCCATTTTTATTACTGCATCCACACCTGCCATTAAATCTAAAAAATCTTTTCCGCCCCAATCACTGCGATTGGCCATTCTGAAATCGGTGCCGTATCCGGTAGAGCCTCTCGGATTGGGACGAAGAATTGCATAACCCATTTCGGCAAATGCAGCAATTGGGTAGGTGCCTTGATTGCCTGCCACACAAGTTTGTGTAAACACACCTGCGGGTCCGCCATGTATATTTAATATCATCGCCACTTTTTGTCCGGATACATAACCAATAGGATAAGTAAGCAACCCTTCAATCTCTTTTCCATCGGCAGCTTTCCATTTTATTAATTCTGTTTTTGGAAAAGCTTTGCCTGCATGTTCGGCATTGATGCTGGTAACTTTTACCGGAGAAAAATTATTTAATGAACTGATATATGCTTCGGGCAGTTGAGATGGATTTTGTAAAGTGAATGCAAGATGTGTGCCGGTAGCATTGAGTGATGCAGCGCCAATAAAATTTGCAGAGCCTTTATTCCATTCTGTAATTGATTTTCCATCTGCGCTTAAAAGATAAACAGCGTTGATAGTTTTGTTTGCCTCGCTCCATAAAATATTTTTTCCATCGGGTGTCCATCCAATGATGCCACCTTCTTCATTGGGCGTTGCTTTCAACCGCCAATTTTTTCCCTCGCTTATTGAATAAATTTTTGCATGTCTTGCTCCCGACCAGTCAACTGGGTCGGTGGTGCAGTAATAAGCAATAAACTTTCCATCGGAGCTGAATAATGGATTGGTTTCACCTGCCCCGGTGCTTGCAATTGATTTTATAGTTCCGCTTTCAATATCTATTAAAGAAATATCGCTATACACATTATCATTTACTTCCGGCGATTTGCCATGGCTGTATGCAATTGTTTTTCCATCGGCGCTCCAGTCAAAAGCATTTATATTATAATTTTCTTTGGTGAGTTTTTTCTGAACATATTTTCCTGCTGTATCTTTTTTATCAAGCCATAAAACAAAAAGCCTGTTTTGTTTTATTTCCTCATCCATAAAATACCAATCGTTCTTTGCCTTTTTATCTTTTTCTTCTTTATCGGCTGCTGCATCTATCATGGTAAAAGCAATCATGTTGCCATCATGGCTCCAGTCATAATTGCCTACACTGGTTTTTACATCGGTAATTTTTTCTGCCTCGCCTCCGCCAACAGGCAGTACATACAAATTATTTTTGCTGTCTCTTGAAGATGTGAATGCAATCCACTTACCATCGGGGCTCCATTTGGGGTTGGATGAATTTTTATCGCCTTTAGTTAATTGAACAGTGCTGGAGCCATCAGCATTGCAAAGCCAAACCTGGTTTACATATTCGCTGCGGTCTTCCGTCATCACTGCTTCACGAACAGTGTAAAGAACTTTATTTCCATCGGGAGATACTTGCACCGCCGTAATGTTTTTTATTTTCATGCACTGTTCGGGTGTCCAGTTTTTTTGTGCAATGATGGTGAGGGAGAATATGCAATTGGCAATAAGTAATTGAAAAAAACTAATCAGCAACATCTTTGGTTTCATAACAGTTTGTTTTTAGTATGAATAAATAGCGGGCAGTAAGATATTCAACGGGAAAGATTAGCGGGAGGTTATCAGAAGTACAAGTTAGGAATGTGCAGGTGAATAAACAAACCTTTTATCATGACAGTGGCTGCACAAAAAACCATAGATTCGTAAATCCTGTTCTGGTCTATTACCCCCTGAAAACCGAATCTTGTTCTGTTGAAATTCTTTTCCAAATAAAACCAACTATTTGAATATGGAAGTACATGCACACACCCACACCGCTCGGAAGAAATGGACCCATTATTTCTGGGAATTTTTAATGTTGTTTCTCGCTGTGTTCTGCGGATTTCTGGCAGAGAACCAGCGGGAACACTTGGTAGAACACCGACGGGAGAAAAAATATATCGTCTCTATGGTTGAAGACCTGAAAAATGATTCCGCTTTTTTAGCTTTGAGCATCAACAAACTTATTCCTTATCATTTAGCCTGGCTTGATTCAACAGTACATTTATTCCAGATACCGGATTTCAAAGGTAAAGACAGGCTGATTTACCAGGCGTTCGTTATCGGCACCGGATGGACTTACAATTTTCACCCAACTGAACGTACTTTATCGCAGTTGCACAGCGCAGGTTTTCACCTTATCAGGAATAAGAATGCAGCAAATATCATAAGCCAATTGGAAACTCAATACAAAATATTGAATGCTCAGACCAAATCGTTTTTAGAGGGTTTGCAGAATGATATTGATCTGTCTGCGTGGGCATTTGCAGAAAGGGTTGTCACCGATCAAATCGCAACCATTGCATTTCAAAATTTTTCAGACGCTTCTGTTGAATTACAATTGTCAGACATACCCGAATCAGCAAAGATCAATGTTCAAAATAAAGAAGACATCAAATCTTACGTTGAAAAACTTAAAAAATACAGCTTTTATGTCCAATATGCTTTGAAAGTCGGGCAGGTTGTTTTATCAAGAGAAATAACCAATGCAATAGAAGTTTTGAAAAAAGAATATCACCTGAAATAAAACATTTATGGAAGTACATGCCCACACCCACACCCCAAGAAATAAATGGACCCATTATTTCTGGGAGTTTTTAATGTTATTCCTCGCCGTGTTTGCTGGCTTTCTTGCTGAGTATCAGCTCGAACATAAGATAGAAAGAGACCGGGCAAAAAAATTTTTGCAAAGCATGTTGCTTGATGTAAGCACTAATATCAAAAATCTTGATTCATTGACGGCGCAGAACAACATTCACCTGGAGAATTATGAATCACTGCTAAGATGGTTATTGGAAGATAGTGCTACCATAGATCGTGCAGCCTTTGCAAGGAGAATGGGTGCCCATTGGATGCGTAATTTCCTGGTAAGAAAAGAAACCTATGAGCAAATGCGATCATCAGGGTCATTGAGATATGTAGGGGATATTGATTTTTTGACTAAAATGATGGACTATGAACGTATCACCAATTTTGCCCAATACCGCAACCAGGAGTTTGAAAAAAAATACTACACTGAGTTATTCATTCCTGCTGTATATAAAGCATTTGATCTTACCTGCCAGCTCAATCTTGATACAAGCAATCGTTCTGATCCTTTGAAAATGCAAAAGATAGCGAGTCACCACGATGTGCTCACAGGAAATGATGCAAAAATGTTTCGTGATGACATGGGAGCAGCATTGAATCTTCGTATTGAAAGATTGAAAAGAAGTCTTGATGCTTTCAGAGATGCAAGAGTGGCCTGTGTGGAAATGGAAAAACTAATACTGGAAAAATTGGGTATAAAACAAAACGACTAACTGATACAATTATGGAAGTACATGCACACTCTCATACTGCCAGAAAAAAATGGACTCATTATTTCTGGGAATTTCTCATGTTGTTCCTTGCTGTGTTCTGTGGGTTCCTGG
>JANOJO010000140.1:0-1922 GCA_031418795.1 Bacteroidota bacterium
AAGTATCGTCATCCATTTTTTGAAATCATAAAAAAGAAAAAAATCTTTTTCTTTTTTAAAAATAGTTTGCAGAAAAAAAGCAGTAGCGGGAAAGCAACCAAAAAATAATATTACGAAATGATACAAAAAGAAACCGCCATGTCCTGCATCAGGGGTTGTAAGCAACTCCCACTGACGAATGAAAAATTCTTTAATAAAAGCATAACCGTGCTGCGTGTAATTAAAACCCAGCCAAAGACCTGCGGTAAACAATGCTGAAAAACCAAACTGAAACAATTGCGGCAAACTTATAAAACTTTTGAATTTTTGAGATGCCCAATACACTAAAAAAGTGATGCCAAGTATAAGTAATGAAGCCGGTCCTTTAGTTAATATAGCAAGCCCAAGCAATACACCTCCGGAAATGAGCCAGCCAGTATTTGATTTTTTTTCTGTTCTTACCGCAGCAGCCATCACCAAACAGTACAAGGAAAGGAAAATAAAAAAATTGAACCAGGGATCAATGATACCTGATTTAAAATATAAATGCGGCAGCACAGTTCCAGCATAAACCATAGCCCATAAAAACCCGAACGATTTGCTTTTTATTTTTTTCCCGATTGCAAAGAGGATTGGAAGTACCAATACACCGAGCAGTGCATTGGGAAGCCGGGTAGAAAATTCATTGATACCAAACAGATTCATACAAGCCGCCTGAAGCCAGAAATACAGAGGGGGTTTTTCTGCAAAGGTTTCAAAATTTATTTGAGGCTCGCTGTAGTTATTGCTAATAACCATCTCACGGGCTATTTCGGCAAAATTTATTTCATCCCAGTCGAAGAGATGCACATTGCCAAGAAAAGGAATAAATAATAATGCAGCAATGAGGATCAGGATAAAGGCGGAAGGAATTTTGATGCCATCATTTTTTTGCATGGCTAAAAGTAGGGGCTTTTTGAAAACAAGCAATTAGTTTTATAACACTTTAAGTGATTTGACAATTTCATCAGCAACCGGCATCCATTCGGCAGCAAGTTTTGTTATACAATTAAAAGTGCCGATCAATAATTTTCCATCAAGATCTGTAAAAAACAGATAATTGTATATCGGTTGGTCGATAGCTTTTGTATTTAGTTTAAGATACCCAACTTTTTTTCCGTTTATTACTTCAATCCCTTTTCCTTTCCATTCAGCATCAGGATGTGCGGAACTCATTGTTTTATCCAATACTTCGAGATAAGCCGTAATAACTTCCTGATTTGCTTTTGAATTTGTAATGCTAAAGGCAATATTAACAGTACCATTTTCATCGCTCAATACTAATTTAGGTGCATTTGTACTCGGATATTTTAGTTTTCGCATTTCTTCCGGCATTACATTAAAATCTTTTGGCAAAAGAATCTCAATCTTATTATCCAATAAAATTCTTTTTTCAAGTTCAATACCGGATAACGAAAGGATTAAAAAAATTGCTGCGAAACAAAAAGGTAACTTCATCTTTAGATTTTTTTTATTCAATACTCCCATTTCACCAGCGTAGCTCCCCATGTAAACCCACCACCAAAAGCAGCAAGTACAATCAGGTCGCCTTTGTTTATTTCATGTTTCCATTCCCACAGGCAAAGTGGAATAGTGGCAGCAGTAGTATTTCCATACCGCTGAATATTGAGCATAACTTTTTCAGGATCCAAACTCATCCGGTTTGCAGTAGCATCAATAATTCTTTTATTAGCCTGGTGAGGAACTAACCATGCAATTTCATCGCCGGTAAGATTATTTCTTTCTAAAAGTTCAGCGCTTACATCGGCCATTCCTTTTACTGCAAATTTGAAAACAGGTTGCCCATCCTGGAAAATATTATGTTCTTTATTGGTAACTGTTTCAATACTTGCAGGGCGTAAAGAACCACCAGCTTTCATATGCAGGTACTTTGCACCGCTTCC
>JANOJO010000141.1:0-2657 GCA_031418795.1 Bacteroidota bacterium
GGCCTCTTTTTATAATCCGCCTCAAAAAACCGGTAAAGAATTGTTCCCTCCTTACTTATTATATATAGAGCAGGTACGGGCAGAAATACTTTTTCTTTTTGCCCGTTAGCTTCTGCAAGGTCAATGTCAGCATTTTTGTAGCGGTTTACAGTTCGTTCATCCACTTCAAATGCTACCTTGTACGCAATCATAATTTTCATGTCCTTATCATAAAGCACCGGGTAACTGGCATTTGTTTTTTCAATTGTTTTAGAAATGTTCTCCAGTTTTTCCGGGCTTACTGCAATCAACCTGGCGCCTTTTTCTTTTATTAAAGAAAGAGAGTCTTCTAATTTTTTTAAATGCTTATTGCAATAAGGGCACCATTGCCCCCTGTAAAAAACCAAAACAACAAGACTGTCTTTAAGTATGTCCTTCAATCTTATTTCAGTACCGTATTGATCGGTTGCTTTAAAATCAGGAGCCTTTGAATTAATAAACAACCCTTCCGGTTTTTCCTGTGCATATATTATTATAGTCAGCGATACGCTAAATAATAAACAAGCAATTTTTTTCATGATAATTTTTTACTCAACAAATGTAAAAAACTGTTGAAGCAAAATTGGTTTTCCAAAGATTTCTTAACAGAATCTTCCCTCAAACTACGGCTAACAAAAAAATAATTCTGGATTTCAAAAAAAATAATTTTGTTCAAGCCTGGTAAAAATGGATGAAAATAATTGATGCGAAACAATTTATTAAAATCCCTTACAACCCTTTCCAGCATTGCATTAGTCATAATAAAACTTGTCGTGAATTGTAATTGTAAAAATAAAAAAATCGTAGATTTACGATATAAAATATTAACCCCAAGCCACTTACAAAAAAAAATATTTTAAAAATAAATCATAAAAAACTTGTTTTGCATTAATATTTATAATTACATTCGTATTAACTATTCCATTTTTTATCCAATCTTCCTTTTAATTACCTCACTTTTTCTACACCCCTTTACTGAAGACTCCTTATTGATCGTACACTTCTGAAAACTACTTCTTTCATCTTTTGAAAGCCATTTCTGGTTTCTGATTAGGAGCATTAGTATTATTAAATATTTATTTAAGCACCAAAATTTTCAATAAACAAAACAACCTGTTTTATGAGTACCTCTACACAATTAATCCGCAACCAGGTTTGCGTGATAAACACAAAAAGGAATCCTTTCATTGAAGGCATTAAAATTTATTTAATGCTTTTTTTGTTTGGTTTCGTTTTAGTTTCTAACCAGGCCTCTGCTCAATCTTTCGGAAAAGATTTCAAGCAGTCAGCAAATGATGATAACCCGCTTCCATTAGGAGAACTCCATTGGATCGGTTCTATACTGCAAGCCAGCAACTCAAGATATGCTGAAGGTATGTCAACACTGCAACGAATAGTGTTTACCAACCTGGCACAATGTCCAGCTAATGGTAACCGGCATGTACTCCGTATTAAATTGCAGTCAGAGAAAGCTGCTTTTAATGCCTACGATTTTCTTACTGGATGGAACCAGGGACTTGCTGCAGCCGCAGCAATTGCCCCGGGCTTTGGCTTAATGCCTCCGGCTAACTATGGCGGTGCCAATGGTACTTTTCTCTTAAATAACGCAAGCACTGTTTATGATGCAGATGTTCATAAATGCGGCGATGCTATTGCTGCTGATGCGGCGGCGGCTTGTATAGCGGCCACAACAAAATTTGATCTTCCGGTATCAGGTGAAACTAACCTGATCCTGACCGACGATCTAAACACTACAACAAATGTCATTGCGGCTTATGAAGCATATTTTGGGCAAAGGACAGTAAGAGTATGGGGAACAACTGCATTCATCGGCGCCCCTGGTGATGCAGATAACAAAGTTGTATTTGTAGATTACGGAGATTCTAATCCTGGTGATGGAGGTGATAGTTATATATATTATGATATTATGTGGAGATCAACTTCAGCCTCAATAGTTATTGAATTTGGCGCTCATATTGCAGCAGGTATTGATGGTTTAGATACTGATGGTAATCCTGCAACTTTGGGTGTTGGTTATGGCCCTGGTCATGGTGCAAGTAATATCAGTGGTGGCCCTTACCATGTTATTCTTGAAAATTTCATGCCTATAGCTCCAGCCACAGTTCCTTGTGAAGGAAATCTTGGAAACTTAGATAATCAATTACAGGGTTCTGAAATTCTTTTACAACCAATTTGTAATCTTACCGGCCCTACTTCAATATGTTCAGGTGTTGGCAATCAGAATTACAATCTTACAGTAACTAACCCGGATGGTCCAGCTTATGTTTGGTCAATTGTAGGTAGTACTCAAACAACACCTGCTACAATTATTTCAGGTCAATCAACACAAGGTCCGCTTGTAGTAAGTCCTGGTTCGGCAGGAACCTACACTGTGAGAGTTGTTGTTACAAATGCAGGTGGTCTTTCTTCAACTTGTGAAGTAACGACAACAGTAAGTTGTCCTACACCAACAATAGGTGCAGCGGGGTCTAATGGAACAATAGATTGTGCAGCAACACCGGTATTTACAGCGCCAACTGCATCGGATGCATGTGGTGGTGTAACCGTGAACTTACTTACCAACACAACAACAGGTACTTCCTGCAACAGAGTTTATACCCGTACATGGGATGCTACAA
>JANOJO010000142.1:0-2240 GCA_031418795.1 Bacteroidota bacterium
CTTATTCCTCGTATCAATCACAATCTTTTTATTAGTAAAATATTTTCCAATTGTAAAGCCCGCTGCACGGTTACCAATACCTGGCCCCCTGTCGGCATTGTTCATGGTAGTAAGACTGTAATTATAATGACCATAAACAAAGAGACCGTTCTTAGTTTCAAAACCCAATTGTAAAATAGCGGAGGCAAGGTAATGGCCATATTCACTAAAACTGAATTTCATATCCTGGCTAACTGCGCTGCTTGCAGTATTATATTTTTCTTTTCCAAACAATGCAAAATCAAGCGATGGGCCGATGCGGAAAAAGAAATGACCAGGCTTTAAATTAAAATCATGTTGCAATAAAAAAGCAAGTTCCACTGTATGAAAACTTGTATTGTTATCAACCGCAGAACTATCTGGTGGAAAAGAAAGAGCTCCGAATTTTACTTTATAGCCTCTGAGATTATACATAACAGAAGGTGCAAAACTCAATCTGTTTTCAAAAGGCACTTTTAATTGTGCCCCAATATTCACTCCGGCTTTTAAAGTTGACTCCTGTTTTTTGCCATTAATTGTATAGTGAACACCAGTAACCTGTGGGCCGGCAAATAAACCAAACTGAACCTGGCTGTTTACGGCAAGACTGCTAAAAAGAGTAAGGACAGAAAATAATATTTTCATGGTCAGTTTTTTACTGATTAAAGATTAAATGCTGATTTTTCAGAGAGGATTTTCCCGGCGCAAAAAAAAGGCGGACTTAAAGGGGCGTAAAAATATAAATTATATCCGGGTAGTCAAATTGAGATTAAAGAAAAGCAGAAATAATTTCTAATGCCGTGGATTGCAGATGTATGGCTTTTGTAATTAAAATTTTTTGGCTGGGTCTTTTAACTGCTTGCCGGTATTATATTGCTGCGACTGACCTTTTGGAATGGATAAGTTTTTCCAATCCTCTTTTTTAATTATCCTGGCAATAAAAATTATTTGACCGATATGGTAGGGATAATGTGCCAGTTGCCGGTTGATAGCATCAATAACTGTAAGTGGCTCCTGGCGGATGGTAATTGTTTTCGACAAATCTTCATCGTGCAAAGATTCAAGTGCAAGAAGGCAACAACTCCATCCATTTTGCCAGTGGTCTATTATTTGTTGTTTACTAAAATCATGTATTTCAAATTCATCATCCCGTTGCCGCCATTCTTTTTCGCCATCTTCAGTAAGAAAATTGGTAAAGCGGCTGAGCATATTACCTGCAAGATGCTGTACAATGATTGCAATACTGTTTGATTCAGCAGAAAGCAGAACATGAAAATCTTTTTCATCCAGTTGTTCAAAAGTTTTTTCACCTAAATCTTTGTAGTACTTAAGTCTTTTAATAACTGTGTTTAAATATTCTTTACCCAGGCTCATCATTATTAATTATTAATTTTTAATTGTTAATTATTCTTCACCAACCTTCCACCGAATCATCCCCGCGGTTATCAGCAACTGCTTCAAATTTTCCATTGGGTAAAACTTTTATTACTTCTGTTCTTCCAATGCCGCCTCTTTCTACAGTTTTATATCCCATTGCTTCCAATGCTTTTTTTGTTGCTTCAGGAAAACCTTTTTCCAAATCTAATTTATCGGGCAACCACTGATGATGAAATTTTGGTTTCCATACTGCATCTTCCGTACTCATATTAAATTCAATAATGTTGATGATGGTTTGAAAAACAGAAGTTGGAATAGTAGTACCACCCGGAGTACCGACAACTAAAAATGGTTTATCGTCTTTCAATACAAGTGTTGGTGTCATAGAACTCAGCATTCTTTTACCGGGCATTATTGCATTGGCTTCGCCGCCAACTGCGCCATACATATTGGGCACACCTGGTTTTATACTAAAGTCATCCATCTCATCATTCAATAAAAATCCTGCGCCGCCTACCACCGTTCTGCTGCCATAAGAATTATTAAGTGTGGTGGTAACTGCTACTGCATTTCCATCTTTATCAATTACACTCAGATGAGTTGTCTCTTCACTTTCTGCTTTGGGTAATATACCGGGTTTAATAATAACACTGGGTGTTGCTTTTGCAGGATCGTAATCTTTCATTCTATCCTGCAGGTAAATTTCATTCGATAACATTTTTACCGGCACCTTATAAAAATCAGCATCACCCATGTACTCGGCACGGTCAGCAAAGGCTCTGCGTTCTACCTCTGTCATTAATTGTACAGCCTGTGTGGAATGAAAACCCATGGCGCCGATATTT
>JANOJO010000143.1:0-3191 GCA_031418795.1 Bacteroidota bacterium
TCAGTGTTTATGCAATTTAATATCCAGGAATTTCTTACGCTTACATTCACCCTGTTTGCAGTAATAGATATAGTAGGCTCTGTACCGATGCTTATTTCCCTGAAAGAAAAAATGGGTGGCATTATTGCATGGAAAGTAACGCTGATATCCGGAGCATTGATGGTGTTGTTTTTCTTTCTGGGAAAACCTTTTCTGAATATCCTGGGAGTTGATATTAAATCATTCGCCGTTGCCGGATCTATAGTAATTTTTATACTGGGGCTTGAAATGGTTTTGGGAATAGAATTTTTCAAAGCCGAAAAAGGTGTAACAACAGGCACTCTGGTGCCTATTGCCTTCCCTTTAATAGCAGGGAGTGGTACGTTAACCACCATCATGTCATTAAAAGCAACATTTGAAAGAGCAGATAAAAATGAATACATGATACTGGTAGCAATACTGGTAAATCTTATAATAATTTATTTTGTACTTAAATCATTAAACCTGATTGAAAAAGCATTAGGCAAAGCCGGTTTAATGGCAGTACGAAAATTTTTTGGTGTAATATTGCTGGCTATTGCGGTAAAAGTATTTGCAACCAATGCAAGTGGATTGATAAAATGATTTCAGATTGCAGATTTTTGATTTCGGATTTTATAAAGTTGTATTCTCACTGAGTTCTGTGGACAATCTGAAATCGCAAATCTAAAATCTAAAATTTTTCTGGCCTCGTAGTACAATGGATAGTATAAGGGCCTCCGAAGCCCCAGATGCAGGTTCGATTCCCGCCGAGGCTACTAATTTTGTTTTTTGGTAAAAGAATAGGTTTTATTAAAACACAAACCCGATTCTTAAATGCAAATCGACCGCTGCTTCATTTTCCCTACTGATGTAATCAGCCTTTTCTGAAAAATAATACTTGTAGCCGACTCCTCCACCTCCTTCAAAATTAAACCGGTTTCCAAGATTCCTTCGTATGCCCCATTTAGGAATAAGTGAAACCTGGCTAAGTATAGATATGCCATCATAATTAGATATAACAAACCAATCGGGGTTATAACTTACTTTAATTGCAAAAAAATTACCACTATTATTTTTAATTTTTTTCGAATGGGCAATTCTGTTTTTTAGATTATAATACCATCTTGGCTCCAGTGTCAAAACAGGTGTCATAAAAAATCCTGTTTTATTATAAATACTTCCCATAAAATATCCTGCATCAAAACCAATTTCGCTTCTTAAGGCAACTTTGTCTGATAACTTTGATTCATTGTTCAGCCACACTCCCAAAAACCCAGTTTGAATATTGAAAATTGATTTTTCAACACTGGCAACCTGACCATTTGTACTAAAAGCCAATAAAAAAATAATCAGACTGATAAAATTTCTTTTCATACATATTTTAATTAACCTGTTTGTTGATGCCTTTACGAATACTACTACCAGGCTTATAATTGTTTTTATCCTCCTCTCTATTCTATCGCCATGACTGGTTTACCTGTACCAGATGAATTTTTAAACACCTTACGTTTCTGTTTGTACACCTTTCCTTCAGTGGTCAGATAATAGGTTGTATAAACCGCTACACTGGCATATTTGGGATTATGGATTTTCCGATCTTTCTGATATGTCAACCGATCTTCTCCTGTGCTGTCGAAAGTATCTCATCCGGCAGACCCATTTTTGTTATTAAATACATTTTGTCTTTCCCTTGGTAAGAATTCCCTGTTCCTTTCTGGGTGTTGCAGGAATACAGGAATGCATACGGCAAAAAAGAAACAACAATAAAAAGGAGATTTGATTTCATAAAACCTTTTAGCTTTTGCCGGCAATTATTAGATACCATAATAAAATAGTATTAAATCCTTTTTATATAAAACTCTCCATTAGTAATTGTTTTAGTTTGTACCGTCCCCGGCCCGGTATACATTAAAGCAATAAATTCAAACGTTCCTTTAATAATACGGTTATTCACTTCTAAAATATTAATTTTTGCGGTTGACCCGCCAGTTCCATCCGCTTCATATGTATCTGAAAGTACTGCGCCATTGACATTTTTATGATGTAGCCAGATTGTGATTCTTCCCGGCCAGCTAAATTGCTTTTCCCCGGTCGTATTATCATAATTGTATAATTCAATTTCAATCGACCCGGATTCAAGTGAATTGGTTGTCCAGTTACCGCTAATGTCTAATTTTTGTATTGACAACCCTGCGTTAGAAGATGCCTGAATGTGCTGATCGCATTCTACCCTGGCACCATCAATTGTCAACCTGAGATAGCTTTGAATTTCTTGTCCGGGTTTTTTGCAACCTGCAAAAAATAGAATAGAAATTATTAACGTAATAAGTTTCATAAATAATAATTTATCCTTTTAGTATGATTTTTCAATCCTGATCTTAGCACATCTGATTTTTTCTTCCCCATTAATTTAATCTTTTCAGGTTTATGAAGATCTCGTTATAATCACCGGGTGTAAAGAGCTACTACTTTAATAAACCTCTTACTTGTTCCATACATTCAGTAAGGGATTTAAATTTTTTATTTTTTCTTCTTCTCCCGGCTAACCTCTATCTTATTAAATTCATTTTCTTAGTAAGACTGGCATTTTTTGTTTGAAGCTGGCATATATACATTCCACCCGGAACGGTACTTCCATCTCTATCTTTTCCATTCCATGATAAAGTATAACTACCGGCGATATAGTCTGCATTCACCAGGGTTTGTATTTTTTGACCTGCCATATTATAAATATTCAGTGCAACATGTGTTGGTTCTGCAATCCTGAAACTGATCTTTGTTTCATCCCGGAATGGATTTGGATAGTTTTGTAAAAGTGTTAAACTGTTTTTATCAGTGAATTCAATTACACTATTTTCTTTAGAAGTCTTTGTTAACGTAGCATCAGGGTTATCAGTAAAACTTGACCAGGCAATAAACTGTCCATTGTTAGAGTAAGCCGGATCATAATCACCCTGATCGAATCCACCAACTCTTCCACATACCCTTGTTGCTATACCTCCTGTAACCGGAATAGAATATAAATCAGGATCACCGGCAGGCCAATCTATAAAAACAATTTCATGGCTGTTATTTTTCCATGTCGGTCCATAACCCGAAGTTGTAAGTTGCACAGGTAACCCCTGCGGATAACCAAGTGTATCTACTTTAACTACCCATACACCTCCACCTATCCACCACCAGCCGTCGAA
>JANOJO010000144.1:0-2545 GCA_031418795.1 Bacteroidota bacterium
CAGCAAAAAGACAGTTTCTTTATTAACGATAATGTTTATACCAGATACGCAGACACTTTAAAAATAGTTGCATCAACTTTAGCAGTTGTACTTTCTCCTGAATACGATCATCATATTTATTTTCCCGGTCCTGACAAATTGCTGAAAATTTCTAATATTACCGAAGAGCAAAGAAGCATAAGGAAAATTATCAGCGGCACAAAGGAAGGTTGCATAAACAGAATAACGGGTTATACAATTAATGATGTTCATATGAATATTATTTCGGGCTACGACAGAACTTATTTCAGGAAATAATAAATTGTTTGCAATAAACTAATGCATGAACTTTTTGCAATAAATAAATTGGAGACTTTGATTGCCGGGACATGAAACCGTTGAGATTATGCTGAAAGTCTCTGCGAAAACTCCTTATCTCATGTTCTCTGCGTTAAAAAAATACCAAGACAAATAGAAATTCATGCACAATAATGCAAACCAAACATTATTAACTAATAATGTCTTCATAGTCGCTTCTTAGGAATGAATCATCCAAAACTTATTACTGATAAACTCTTACATAATCAATTTCCATAGCAGCGCTGGTAAAGGCTGGATCTACAGGCCCGCCATAATTGCCGCCCATTGCCAGGTTTAATATGATGAAGAAATTTAAATTAAATGGCAAATTGCCTGAGTTAGAAAATGTGTAAAATGGAACATCATCCACTAAAAATTTTAATGTAGTTGATGTCCATTCTAATCCATATTTATGAAACTCAGTTGTAGCATTTGAAATAACAACAGTACCTACATCGGCATTACCTCCTGAATGACCGGGGTGATGAAGTGCCGCACCGATTGTATTTATGTGACTTCCTCTGTGTTCCATTATATCTATTTCGCCACAGGCCGGCCAGCCTGCCGTATTAATATTATTTCCCAACATCCAGATAGCAGGCCATGTACCAACTCCAGCAGGCAGTTTTGCCCTTACTTCTACTTTGCCATAAGTAAATGAAAATTTATCCTTAGTCAAAAGCCTTGCAGATGTAAATTGTTTTCCACTAAAATTTTCTCTTTTTGCAATTATTTTTAAAACTCCGCCCTGCACTACTGCATTCTCCTGCCTGTTAGTGTACCACTCTAATTCATTATTGCCCCATCCGCAAACAAGTGGACACCCATCACCCAGATCATAACCCCATTTTGAAGCATCCGGAGAGCCCGGTGTGTCAAACTCATCTGACCATACCAGTGCTAATACAACCGTGACCGTAATATTTATAGATTTTGATATCGTTTGTCCACCTGAACTCTTAGCTATTACATTTACCGTATATGTACCGGAGAACTGGTATTTATAAGTAACAATACCGGATGCAGATGTTTGTCCAATTCCATTACCAAAATCATATTCATAAGAAACGGCATTGGTAGCAGTTGCAGTGAAGGAAACATTACCGCTGTTATCAGTACTTACTACAGCAGTTACTGTAAGATTTTCGGGTGGTTTATTTCCCCCGTTGTTTCCTCCTTTACTGCAGGATGAAATGAAAGTTGCAATGAATAAAAAGAGTTTGATAGAAAAATGGCGCATTCGTCAGGGTTTATGTTTTATGCTGGCAGTACCGGCTATTTTATTATTCCATAAATATATTGCAGTATTTGTAATTGATAAAATTTCATATCGTACCGCCTGCTCCAAAAGCGATAATCATTTAATTGAAAATTATACTACATCCGCAATATGCAATGCAGATTTAATTGAGTAATATTGTCAACAAATCCGCTTCTTAGGAATGAACCATCCAAAGCTTTATTTATCCTGCATCCTGCTGTTTGCTTTCAGCATTGCTTTCTCCCAAAAAAAATCTGCATTTGTTTCGGGTAAAGTGCTGGATGAAAATGAAAATCCTCTTTCCAATGTTTCAGTACTAATCCTTGGACAGCAAAAAGGGATTATCACTAACGACTCAGGTATTTTCAGAATAAAAGTAAATGCAGACCGTGCATTCGCCATTGTTTTCAGCTTCACCGGTTATAAAACAGAACAAAGAAATTTTTTACTGAGCGAAAATGAAGAAGAGCAACTCATCATCCGCATGGAAAGAGGCAGCAAGACTCTGCAGGAAGTTGTAATTACCGATCAGCGTGACAGAACCGAAGCCGGGTTAATTCGCCCCAATCCAAAATCAGTTATCAACCTGCCCAGCCCCGTGATGGGCGTGGAAAGCCTGATAAAAATATTTGTGGGATCAAACAATGAATTAACATCTCAATACTCAGTTCGCGGTGGCAGCTATGATGAAAATTTAATTTATGTAAACGATTTTGAAATTTTTCGTCCTTATTTAGTAAGAAACGGCCAGCAGGAAGGATTGAGTTTTATAAATCCTGAAATGGTCCGTAATATTAATTTTTACAATGGTGGCTTTCAATCAAAGTATGGAGATAAGATGAGCAGTGTACTGGACATTCAATACAAGAAGCCCAAACGTTTTGGTGGCTCTGCTTATATAAGTATTCTTGAACAGGGCTTTCATCTTGAAGGAGTATCCGATAA
>JANOJO010000145.1:0-8426 GCA_031418795.1 Bacteroidota bacterium
TTCATTGCCTGTAACAGTAAAAACAAGATTGGGTTGGGATGAGAATACAAGAAATATTGAAGAAGCGGCTGAGCGGTTGCAGGATGTTGGCATCAAAGCACTGGCCATTCATGGCAGAACAAGAACACAGATGTATAAAGGCGCAGCCGACTGGACGCTGATTGGTAAAATAAAAAACAATCCACGCATTCATATTCCCATTTTTGGCAATGGCGATATTGATAGTCCGGAGAAAGCATTGGAATATAAAAACCGTTATGGCGTAGATGGTATAATGATTGGCCGTGCAGCAATTGGTTATCCGTGGATATTTAATGAAATAAAACATTTTGTAAAAACTGGTGAACATCTGCCGCCGCCTTCTATCGAAGACAGGGTGGATGTTTGCCGTAAACATTTATACAAATCCGTGGAATGGAAAAATCCTGTGGTAGGTATAAATGAAATGCGCCGTCACTATGCAAATTATTTAAAAGGCTTGCCTAATATAAAAGAATACCGCAATAAATTGGTTACACTTAAAACAGTTGAAGAGATTGATGAAGTGCTGAATGATATTGTAATTACTTACTCAGGATTTGAATTTGAAAAAATGGCAATTGAGCTGGTGAACTATCATGAGAAATGTCCGGTGAATTAAGAGAAACTGGTTTTCCTGGTTTTTGCAAACCCATAAACAGAAACAACAGTCCAGATTGCTTCCAGTACAACAAAGGGTATAAAATTTATCAGCACGGCTGCATAACAGCTCAAAGCTCCGCCCACTATATTCAATACAAAAAACAATTTTCCGTTTTCAGGAATCATTTTCTTTGTATTAAAAAAATAAGCCAGCAGCACAAGTCCAACACCGATTGTGCCCATCAAGTCATTGTATGTCATTTGAAAATATAATTTTATTTTTTTATTGCTTCCATTACTTCTTTACTCACCGGCGATATAGAAGGGTCAAAATAGTTGACAAGCACTCCGTTTTCATTGACTAAGTATTTAGAAAAATTCCAGCTTGGTTTTTTATTTGTCCATCCGTTTTTAGTTTTATCGGTGAGCCATTGAAATACCGGGTTCTGTCCGGGGCCTGCAAGTGCACTGCTTTTTTTTGCCAAAGGAAATGTTACACCATAATTCAATTTGCAGAACTGCGCTATTTCTTCATCAGTTCCTTTTTCCTGTTGCTTAAAATCGTTGGCTGGAAAACCAATGATGACGAGTTTGTCTTTATTTTCTGCATACAATTTTTCCAGCTCAGTATATTGGTCAGTGTATCCGCAATCGGATGCAGTATTTACCAGCATGAGTTTCTTTCCTTTAAAGTTTGATAAAGAAATACTGTCGCCGTTATTCAGCGTTACTGACAAATCATAAATAGATTGTGCAGGTGATAGAGGTGTTTCGTTTGTAAAAACTTTTGCATTCTTACCGGTTAAGTTACCCCACCATGTAAATGCAGGATAAATTGCTTTTAAAACCCGTTGTCGTATAGTCATGTTTTTAGTATTTCTGGTTACAATTGCCACATAGCCGCTGAATGCTAATAATAACATCAGCATTATGATGAGTGATTTTTTAAACCCGTTAATTAGTTTCTTTTTCAAAGTCAGAAATTATCTTGCCACTGTAAAAAAAAGGTCAGAAATTTTATTATTAACAATAAATGCTTCTTCCTCAATTCTCACCCTCCTTCGCTAATTTATCCAACGAAATTTTAGAGTAGCCGGAAGCTTTGGAGGGCAAGCCACTCACCTTATCACCAACTTAAACAATTTCAACTTTCCCTTAAATGGCGGGTACTTAATATCAGGATCAAACCAGGTGGGTGTTTTCATCACGGCTTTTTTATGACTGAATGTATCGAATGAATATTTGCCATGATAATTTCCCGTGCCGCTGAAGCCTCTGCCACCAAATGGTAAGTTATGATTAGTAAGATGCCAGCTTGCATTGTTCACACATCCACCGCCAAATGCCACACTGTTAAGCCAGTCTTTTTCTTTTGCATTATTGGAAGTGAAAATATAAAAAGCCAGTGGGTTTGGATGTTGTTCAATAATCTTCAGGGCTTCTTCTTTTTTATTAAAACTAATAATGGGAAGCACAGGTCCGAAAATTTCATCTTTCATCACTGCATCGTTCATTGTTACGTTTTCAATTAATGTGGGTTCGATAAATAATTTTTCTTTATCTGATCTCCCGCCTGCAATAATTTTCGCATTGTTTAAATATGATGCAATTCTGTTAAATTGTTTTTCATTTATAATTTTTCCGTAGCTGTAACTTTCTTCCGGTTTTTCGCTAAAGAATTTTTTTATCGCTTCTTTTAATGACCGAACCAATTCCTCTTTTTTAGATTCATGCACTAAAATGTAATCAGGCGCCACACACATTTGCCCGCAGTTGGTAAATTTTGTTACAGCTATTCTTCTGGCAGCTACTTTTATATTGGCATCAGCTTCCACCACACAGGGGCATTTACCACCGAGCTCAAGAGTTACAGGCACTAATCGTTCGGCAGCCATTTTATAAATTATTTTTCCAACAACAGTACTGCCGGTATAAAATACATGGTCGAAAGAAAAATAATTCATCATCTGCGGAATAACCGATGCACCATCACCCTGTACATATAAAATATATTCTTTGGGAAAAACGTCTTCAATAATTTTTTTCATCACTGCATCAGTTGCTCCGGCAAATTCGCTTGGTTTTAAAACAACACAATTACCGGCAGCAACAGCGCCAATCAATGGATTTATCAAAAGTTGAAAAGGATAATTCCACGGGCCAATAATTAATATAACACCCAGCGGCTCTTTTAAAACTTTACTTCCCGATGGAAGGTTTAATAAATTTGTTGAAACACTTTCGGGTTCCATCCAATCGCTCAAATTTTTTAATGCCGTATTCAGTTCGCTTAACACCATTCCGTTTTCTGTAACCCATGTTTCTTCGGGGCTTTTCTTTAAATCTTTATATAATGCATCATAAATATCCTGTTCATGGTTCTGAATAGATTTTTTTAATTTTTTCAACTGTTCTTTTCTGAAAGAATAAGTTTTGGTAGCGCCGCTGTTAAAATAACTGCGCATTATTTCTAATTGTTCCACTACTGCCATTCCTGTAATTTTGATTGAAGTTATGCAAAACTATTTTTCTTATGACTGATGAATATTACATGATGCAGGCATTGAAAGAAGCGAGGAAAGCTAATGACGCAGATGAAGTGCCGGTTGGTGCAGTGGTGGTGTTGCATGAAAAAATTATTGCGAGGGGATATAATATGGTAGAAAAGCTGAACGACCCCACTGCCCATGCAGAAATGATTGCCCTGACATCAGCCTTCAATTCACTTGGCAGTAAATATTTACCAGATGCAATTTTATATATTACAGTTGAGCCCTGCTTTATGTGTGCAGGCGCCATTTACTGGAGTAAGATTGGAAAAATTGTTTATGGTGCAGATGATGAAAAGAATGGTTATAAAAAAATTGCCGGCAGCAACTGGCCTTTTCATCCTAAGGCAGAATTGATAAAAGGTGTGTTGAAAGAAGAGTGTGCTAATTTGATGAAAGAATTTTTTAAACAAAAAAGATAAACAATGATTAAAAAATCTGCAAAATCAACTACCGCACATCCACGCAGTGGTAGAGAAATGAAAATTGATGCTGAGATTTATTCAAACTTCAAGTCAGCAATTATTGAAAGCCTGAAAAAAAGCAAGGGAAAAACTTTTACCGAACTCACTGATGATGTGGTAAAAATTATAAAGAAAAAAATGCCGGGATTTAAAAAATCAATTTCCTGGTACACCATTTCCATCCGGCTTGATTTGGAAACAAAGGGTATTGTAGAAACTTTTATTGAAAAAGGAAAAAAATTAACCCGGCTGAATCCCCATTCACCTAAAGGAGATTAAGGAAGCGGTTTTAGTTTTATATTTTTAAATGCCACTCCTCCTCCATGATCCTGTAAATCAATATGTCCTTCTTTCGACATGCCATAAGTTTTTACATTTTTCCATTTGCTGATCGATTTTAGTTTTTCCCATTCCGCAGTCCACAGTTGATAATCCACCACTTTGGTTCCATTCAGCCAATGCTCCACATGTCCTTTATTGATAATAATTATTGTATGGTTAAATTCACCTGCTGGTTTTGCAACCTTAGCTGAAGGTGGATGCATATCATAATTAGCGCCGCTCAATTGTTTATCCTGAAGTTTATCGGGGTATCCAATATCATCAATCAACTGGTACTCCGGACCCGATTCGTAAGAAGCTGCATTTTCTTCAGTTACCATATATACAATACCGCTGTTTTTCTTTGGCGAAATTTTCCAGTCTATCTGCAATTCATAATTTTCATATTTATTTACTGTAATAAAATCTGCACGGGCTGTTACTCCTGTTTCTTTGCAATACAACTCCCCGTTTTGTACTGACCATCCATCTGCTTTTTTATTTTGATAATTTCTCCAGCCATTGGTGGTCTGGCCATCAAACAATAAAACCCATCCTGCTTTTTTTTCTTTTTTAGAAAGTGTATTGTCTTTTTGTTTTGATGAAGAAATAAAAGATACCAGCAATGATGCAATTGCAAATAATAAACCTGTTGATTTTTTCATGTTGTATTTCTTTTTTAAATCAATTTTAAATTCACCGGATCCCATTTAATTAGTTTTTGCTGAAAATAACTGTCGTTGCAAAGTAAAGCCGGCGCTGCTGCACGATAACCAAACAAAGCATCTTCAAAAGCTGGTTTACCGCTGCGTATTGCCTTTGTCCAATTATAAAAATGATCATGATGAGCGCCTTTATATCCATCCTGCACTTTATAAACCGTAACATCTGGCTCTTTCATTTTCTTACGATCATAATCTGGTGCATACTGTTTGCCTTTCAATACCTGCGCATAATTATCCGGCGGGTAAGAAAAGTTTTTTGTCAGCGTTACTTTTTCCCATTCCACCGTCATCGAACCTTCATTGCCCACCAGGCGGAAATAAGAACCATCGGGATTGCTGTCAACAAAATTTACCCGAAGGGATAAATTAAATGCCGGATGTTTTTCTGTTTGCGGATAATCAAACATGCCCAGCAAAATATCCGGCACATCCCTTCCATCTTTCCAATAACGTATTCCTCCGGTTGAAATAATTCTTGTTGGCCCCATCGAACTGATTATAAAATGCAGGCTTGATAACAGATGAACAAACAAATCGCCACCAACACCGGTACCATAATCGCGGAAGCAACGCCAGCGGAAAAAACGTTTAGGATCGTAGGGCAGTTGCGGTTTGTCTTTTAAAAATTTTTTCCAGTCCACATTTTGTTCAGTGGCATCAGCAGGTAAATCATATTGCCATGCACCGCCGGGAGTATTGCGTGCCCAAAAACCTTCTACATAATTCAATTGACCAATAGCGCCTGCCTCAAATAATTCTTTTGCTTTTTCATTTCCAAGCGAACTCATTCCCTGGCTGCCCACCTGCATTATTTTACCGGTTCTTTTTTGTGCATCCACCACAGCAGCACCTTCATTTATCTGCTGCACCATTGGTTTTTCGCAATACACATGTTTACCGCTATTGAGAGCATCAACAGAAATTTCTTTGTGCCAGTGATCGGGTGTGCCAATAATAACTGCATCAATATCTTTTCGCAAAAGAATTTCTTTATAATCTCTTGTTGTAAAAATATCAGCGCCAAAATTTTTCTTTGCTGCATCTAATCTTGGATCAAATAAATCGCAGGCGGCAACAATTTTTACACCCGGAATTGTTTTTGCTGTAAATGCATCAGCCGTACCCATTCCTCCGGCACCTATCAATGCTACATTGATATTATCATTGGCCGTGTAATAATCACGGAGTTTTATTTCTTCCTGTTTATTATTTTTTGCGGCTAAAATTATTTGCGGCACAGAAGCCGCCAATGCAGTGCCGGCTATTTTTTCAATAAATTTTCTTCTTGATGAGTTGAAAGTATCATTTCCCATAATTGGCTGTTTTGGTATTGGAAAAGAAAGTTACATGAAAATATAAAAGCAAATAAAATTTTATTTCCTATCTCGAAAAATGAATTTGCGGTGCATCAACCAATCAATCGTAAATTCGTTTTCTATAAAAATCTAAAATCGACAATCTAAAATCTAAAATTTTTTTTTATGGCCTTCACATTATCTCCCCTTCCTTATGCACACGATGCACTTGAACCACATATTGACACTGCAACGATGCAGATACATCATGGCAAGCATCACCAGGCTTATGTTGACAACCTGAATAAAGCCATTGCAGGCACAGAACATGAAAATAAAAGTTTGGAAGAACTTGTTGCCAATGCAGGAAAAATTTCTCCGGCTGTCCGCAACAATGGCGGCGGACATTGGAATCATTCTTTCTTTTGGGAAAGCTTAGATGAAAATGCAGGTGGTATGCCATCGGGTGAATTAGCTACTGCTATTCATGATGCGTTTGGAACTTTTGAAACATTCAAAGAAAAATTCGCCAATGCAGGTATGACAAGGTTTGGAAGTGGCTGGGCCTGGTTGCTTGTAAAAGATGGCAAGCTGGAAGTTTCTTCCACACCCAACCAGGATAATCCTTTGATGGATGTAGCCGATGTAAAAGGAACGCCGGTACTTGGTGCGGATGTTTGGGAACATGCATACTATTTAAAATATCAAAATCGCCGTGCGGAATATTTAGGCGCTTTTTGGAATGTGGTGGATTGGAAGAAAGTGGCCGAACGTTTTGAAGCCGCAACAAAATAAATAATTCATTTAAAAAAGTAAACCACTCAATACCGGGTGGTTTTTTATTTTCATAACCAGGGAACTTTGACTGATTAAAAAAACATATCTTAGAAGTTTATCATTATTCATTTATTATGCACCAGAATGTAATCTCCGGAATCGGTAATACCCCGCTTATTCAACTGCAAAAAATTGTTCCGAAAAATTCAGCCGGCATTTTTGCAAAACTTGAATGGGCCAACCCAACCGGCAGTATGAAAGACAGAATGGCTAAAACTGCTATTGAAGGTGCCGTTGCAAAAGGAAAATTAAAACCCGGTGATACGGTGGTGGAATATACAGCAGGAACCACCGGCGTTTCATTAGCTTTTGTTTGTGCAGCAATGGGATTTAAATTTCACGCCGTTTTTTCCGATGCATTCAGTGATGAAAAAAGAAGAACTATGCTGGCCTTTGGTGCACAGATAACAGATGTATTGAGTGATAACAAAAAGATTACGGAATCACTGATCAAAGAAATGATTGCTACATCAAAAAAAATGAGTGAACAACCCGGGCATTGGTGGTGCGACCAGTTAAACAATAAAGATGCGGCAACAGGTTATCATTCTTTAGGAGAAGAAATATGGCAGCAAATGAATGGCAAAGTGAATGCATTTGTTCATTGCGTAAGTACAACTCATTCTCTGCACGGAACAACAGAAATTTTATGGAAGCATGATAAAAATATTCATATTGCAGCTGTTGAGCCTGATGAATCGGCTGTTCTTTCAGGAAGACCATCGGGCTCACATAAAATTGAAGGAATTGGAATTGGGTTTATTCCCCCGCTCTGGAAACCGGAAATGGTAAATGAAATTTTAACCGTGACAACCGATGACGCAAAAGCAATGGCAAGAAGGCTGGCAAAAGAAGAAGGAATATTTGCTGGTACTTCTTCCGGTGCTAATGTAGTGGCGGCATTAAGGATTGCAGAAAGATTGGGTGAAGGAAAAAATGTTGTTACATTAATGGTTGATTCCGGGCTTCGTTACCTGAGTACGGATGTTTATAAATTTCAATGAATGATAAAAGTTGAAACAGATGAAATAAATTTAATTCATGTACGAACTCATCTTAAAAAATATCTCCCGGTTTATTGATCTTACTGAAGAAGAAAAAAATTATTTTACTTCATTGCTTAAAATAAAAAAGCTGCGCAAAAAACAGTACCTGCTGCAGGAAGGCGATACCAGCCGCAATGAATATTTTGTGAACAAAGGTTGTCTGCGTGCCTATTCCATAGATGAAAAAGGACTGGAACATATTGTACAGTTTGCTATTGAAGACTGGTGGATTGGTGATATGTACAGCTTTCTTACACAAACACCGGCACGGCTAACTATTGATGCACTTGAAGATTCAGAATTATTTTGCCTTGATAATGCTTCTCTCGAAAATCTTTTTATTAAAGTGCCCAAGTTTGAACGTTTTTTTCGCATGTTAGTTCAAAATGCTTTTATTGCCGGCCAGCGGCGTATTATAGAATCCATGAGCCTTGCTGCAGATGACCGCTATTGCCGCTTTATAGAAAATTATCCATTGATGGAGCAGCGGCTGCCGTTGAAACAAATAGCTTCTTTTCTGGGCATTACTCCCGAATCGCTGAGCCGCATCCGCAGCCAGTATAATAAA
>JANOJO010000146.1:0-1983 GCA_031418795.1 Bacteroidota bacterium
TTCTCGATTGCATTCCGCCAATCGGAACTAAGTTAGCAACCGGGCTTACCACCAATACAAGAGTGTATGGCCCGCAAAGCGAACTGAATCATTTAAGCGGCAGCAAGAAGCGTACATTGTATTTTTATTTTGGGTTACCTAAAACAACAAATAGCAAAGAGCAGTATAGCAGACCTGCGGTAGATAATGTTTTTACACCCAATCCATAAAACCAGTAATTATTTTTTAAATACTATTTATGAGAAATAATATAGTTACAGCCCTGGTTTTTTTATTATCATTTTTTGGCGCTGCTGCACAAATAAATTATGCAGAAAAGCTGGCAGAAACAATAATGGTAACATATAAAGATTCTATGGTGGTAAAAAAATTTGCCAGCCATCTTGAACAAGATAAACAAATACTTCCCGGCCAAACAGCAGAAGACGCACAAAAATACAGGCCTGCTGTTTGGAATTATGAAATGGGGGTTGTGTTAACCGGGTTTGAAAAATTAGCAATCAAAAATGGTAATCAACAATATCTTGATTATAGAAAGAAAATCATTGACCATTTTATTACTGCAGATGGAGGCATCCGTACTTATGTAATGGACGAGTACAATATGGATAATATACCAACAGGCAGGCAATTATTACATCTCTATCAGCAGACCGGGGAGGAGAAATACAAAAAAGCTGCAGACCTTCTTTATCGGCAACTGGTATGGCAACCCCGGAATATAGCGGGTGGCTACTGGCATAAGTTAAAATATCCAACACAAATGTGGCTCGATGGATTATATATGGCTCAGCCTTTTGCTGCTGAGTATGCAAAATTGTTTAATGATACAACTCGCTTTGAAGATATTGTAAAACAATTTGTGCTTATGGAAAAAGTTAGCCGTGATACAAAAACAGGTTTGTTGTTTCATGGATGGGATGAAAGCCGCCTGCAAAAATGGGCTAATCCAAAAACAGGATTATCACCAGAGTTCTGGAGCAGGGCTATGGGTTGGTATATGATGGGTCTTGTTGATGTGCTGGATTATATACCCGCAAATCATAAAGGTCGCAGTGAATTAATTTCAATAATAAACCGCTTGTCAGTTGCTATTATAAAATTTCAGGATAAAAAAGAAGGAGTGTGGTGGCAGGTAACAGATAAGGCAGGTGCTGCATTGAATTACCTTGAATCATCTTCATCAGCAATGTTTATATATAGCCTGTCAAAAGCTGTACGGATGGGTTACATAAATAAATCTTTTCTGCCCGCTATAAAAAAAGGATATGTAGGGTTAATTAAAAATTTTGTAGAAGTGGATTCATCAGGAGTTGTGCATTACACAAAGGCTGTTGCAGGTGCAGGGCTGGGTGGTATTCCATATCGTGACGGCAGTTATGATTATTATATAAATGAACCGAAACGTGATGATGACTTAAAAGCTATCGGGCCTTTTATCCAGGCATGTATTGAATATGATTTATTAATGAATGGGAAATAAAAATAAAAATAAGATTGTTGTCATATTCTCCGAAATCCAGACGGCGGTTTATCATAAGGAGTTTAAAAAATATTTATGAACCCAGCTTCATTACTACTATCATCTTCCGTTGCAGTTTACCCAGAGCAAAGCGAAGGGCACTCTTGTACGATTGGTAATTCTATTCAGCAATGTTCAACCATTCTGATTAATATCAAACAGACTTTATTCTCGGAGTCTGAGAACCCCCCTTCGGGGGGCAGGGGGGCTTTCTATGCGTTGCAAAAACATTTTAATAAAATATCTTTTCTGTTAGTAATCTTTTTTAATACCACAAATATATATGCTCAAAAAATAAACCGTGAGGCAGTTGTTCGCCGCCATACAATTACAATTAATAAAATTGATTCACTTTCATCTCTCTCAGTCGGCAATGGAAATTTTGCATTCACTGTTGATGCAACAGGTATGCAAAGCTTTCCTGATGCTTATGCAAAAGGAGTTCCTTTAGGTACACAATC
>JANOJO010000147.1:0-1642 GCA_031418795.1 Bacteroidota bacterium
CATTTTAGAGAACTTAAAATTGAAGGTTTTTCTCGGTTTTTTTTTCAAATCTGACAACAAATTGTTACTATGAGGAGGAGCTTAAATCTCATAATTGTTTCCGAATGCATTATTCTCATTGCTTTGCAGCAATAATAAAAATAATTGCAATCTAGGTATAAATACAAGGACTTACCCCATTTTTAAGCGGTGTTGAACAGCATAGGATATTGCCCGGATTTTTTGGGTCTGTTTCGGATTATTATTCCTGGTGGACATCTTTTGAAGATTGCAGACAAGCCATCACTGATTGCGTAATATTTAAAATCAGGTATTCCAAAAATCCGCTTGGCACAATGCAGAACATGCCCTGTCAGTATTTTTAGTTTATGAGCCGCATCAAGAACTGTAGTGGTAAAGTAAATGGCTGCCAGCAGCAGAGCTGCCATGTTCTTCAGCCTTGCGTAAGTTAGTACTCTAATGTTTTCAAAGTCATAACTCTGTTTTAAATAGCGTATCGTTTCTTCCACATCCCATCGCTTAAAATAAGCCATTATTATTTTGTATACCACAGACTTCTTTTTCCTCATAGGCCTTGTTGTTAATAGCATTACCGGGTTTATTCCATACCCCTTTACTACCACCAGATAAAGTGGAACATCGGCTCTTTCAGGAATACTCACTTTCATAAATCCATATTGAATACGATAGTGTTCTTCCTGGCCATTACTTATTCTTGTCAGCATATCAGAGTATTCCAGTTCGCATTGCTGGGCCAGTTCCGGAGCGGGCACTTTTTTATTTTCATAGCACAGGCTTCGGGTTGTCTTGAGGCGAATAATAAAATCGCGCTTGTTTTTTAGCAAGGGAAGAATGATACTGCCCCTGTCACAACCACGATCCATTACCCAAATACCCTTATTCTTACAATGACTGCTGATATGATTGATAGCATTATTTATCTGCTCATTTTCACTCATAAAGTCAGGGGCATTGGACGAATACAAGCCGTGATACAAAGGAGTTATGCTATTTGATTCTAATGTTGCAGCAATAATATTAATGGTGTTATAACCATTGCCAAAATCCTTTTCACTGCCGTCACGAACTCTGGCCATGTATTCCATTTTTTGAGCGTATTTTTTTGTGATATCACTCTGGTCCATGATCAATAATGTATCCTCGCTTATTTTAGGAGCAGCGAGCTTAGCTATGGTTTGATGAATACATTTATGGATATTTTCTTTAGCCAGTTGACGACAAAACCGCTCTTCTATCTTTTTTAAACTTACCCGGGAAGTAAGGCTACGGCCTATTTCCGAGAGCAGTACCGATTCACTGGACAAAATCCCGTAAAGGCATTCGTCAATAAAACGACCACAGGTTTTATCCAGATTCTTTGAAAGTTCCCCCGAAAAATTGCTAATTTTATGCCTCAGTTTAGAAGCAATCTGACTGAAATTCATAAGTGTCCTTTTTGATGTTGTTGCAAACCCAAGATAGGACACTTATTTTTTTTATGAAAAAAAAGTTACCCCGTTTTTTGTCTCATCCACTTCATTAGCCCCCAAAATCCTTTCTGAATAAGGCTTTGAGGAATTTCGGGACTTAAAAATGGGGTATGTCGAAGTAGAACTACGTATTGACAATTTGATTTATTTTT
>JANOJO010000148.1:0-2752 GCA_031418795.1 Bacteroidota bacterium
GTCATTGCAAACCTGGTAAGCGATGTAAGTTTTGTAATTGTCCCAAGATTTGCATCTGTAATTTTTTTACTCCCAATTTTAAGCCATATCAATTGTTTTTTCAATGGCTCCAATAACTGTAAATCATTTTCAGTAACAGAATCCACGGCAACAAAATTTGCAGAAAGATAATTACTGTTTTGCACAACAGGGATAATTGCGACTCCCCGGTCTTTTAGTTTTTTAACCGCTGCTTCATCAGCCTTCTCCACTTTTTTCTCCGGAATATCAGAAAGATTAATTTCTTCTTTTGCTTCCCCGGTTTGCAATGACAGTAATATTGGTTTTATTTTTAGTGTTTGCGGAAGTTCATTTACTTTTTTATTAAAATCTGCGCCACTGCTTACCCACCAGTGCAGCAAATCCAAATCCTGTTTAGTTAGCTGTGCCTTTTCTTTGGGCGGCATGTGGTCTTTATTTTCTTTGGGTAAAAAAATCCGTTCAATCAAATTGCTTTCATCCGCTTTGCCGGCAATAATTACTTTCCCATCCTTGCCTCCTTTTAAAATAAAATCCGGCTCATCTAATCTTAGTTTACTTTTTTGTTTATTCGGCCCATGACATCCATAGCATCTTGATTCAAGAATGGGTTTTATCACATCTGTATAAGCAACCGCTTCCTGCACGTTGGGAATTGGTTTTCTTTTTGCCTCACTATAATTTTTACCGGCAGAAGAAAAAGCTTTAGTGAGATAATCTGAACCATGTGTAAGAGAACCGCCCAGATGCCCGGTGATAATTATCAGGAGTGCCAGTAATATTATTATCCATTTTATATAATTGCTGTTTTTTTTATTTAATAAATAAGCGATAATAGAAACAACTGCCACTGATATTCCAAACCACTGATGTTTAAAGATGAGTGATTCATCATAATCATCCGATTTTGATAAAAGAAACCCGCTGATACAGGATAGTATAGCGCTGCACATACCCCAGAACAAAGCAATGCCTGCTGCTGCAGACATGGAATGAAATCTTTCATTATTTGAAAGCAGTTGAAATAAAACGGCTATCAATAAAATACCAATTGGTAAATGAACCAATAACGGATGAAAGCGACCGATGATTTCAGAAATAGTTAGTAGCATCAAAATTTATTGGTAACGTTTACGCAGAAGGTTCATCATATAAACATTGATAGCCCATTGATCAGATAACGGTTGTCTTGTGTATGGCAACGTCCACATATAATCCGGCGGGCCAAACTCTGTGAGTATAGTAAGTCGTTCACCATTTTTCTTTTTACGCTCAACAATTTTATCCCACCATGCAAAATGTGCTTTTACTGCATACTCCCATTCCGGGGCACGGGGGTCACTCACCTGCGGACCTTCTGCATGACCAATTCTTGCATGTATATGATCCGTTCTGTCTAATACCATCGCCATCGTTTCTTCCTGGTTTTCTAAAAGTGATTCATGCACAGCACACCAATGCGAAACATCTAATGTTATCCGCATGTCAGCATGTTTTTCAATAAATCCCTTCGTTACCGGTGCAGAATAAAGAGCACGGCCCCTGTGTGTTTCATGATAGATGGGAATATTTTTTTGTTTTGACAACTGCGCCGTAAAATCAAAAAATGGTTTTATCTCAGTATAAGAAAAAAAATCTTTTGCCGTATGGCAATTAATATAAATTGGATTTAGCGATGCACCTGCATTTAAAACTTTGGTAAACTCTTCAAAATTTATTTTTGGATTTTTATCCCCGGCGCCAAATAGCAAACCTAATTTCATTCCATGTTTTTGTGCAGCGGCAGCCATTTCGTTTCTTTCTTTATCATCACCAGGGCACCAGAGTTCAGCGCCATCATATCCTTCTGCTTTTGCTTTTGCAAAAAAACTATCATAGTTTCCCCTGAAGCCCCAGTTGGTGGCTAATATCACCAGTTCAAAATTTTTATTCATGGTAAATGCTGGTTTGGTTGATAAAGAATATTTTTCTAAAGAAGAAACCATGGCTGCAGTGGTAGCAGTGCCAGTTAGGGTTAAAAAATTACGCCTGTTAATCATTTAATAATACCAGTTGTCTTTTATATGATTAAATTTAGGTTCATCTAGGTTTAACTTGCTAATAAAATAAACACCATTGTGAATGTCAATAGCCCCGCTAAGGCAATAAAATATTCTGTTATTGTCTTTTGATATAAACAGAACTTTTGCCTTTTCACCGAGCGTTGCAAGAATTGATAGTTCATCTTCACTAAAGTTTCCTAAACTCTTCTCAGTAGTAGAATTAAGCCCATAAATTCCTTCTGGTTTAGAAATTATGATTTCATTTGCTTTAATAAGCAATTGATAGTTATTATTAATAAAAATGCTATAAGATTGTTTGATCAAATATCCCTCTGTCAAAAATTGAATCACAACGCCACAAAAAAGAATTAGTGTCCAGAGTATTTTTTGTTTAAACGTTTTCTCTTTGAACAAAATCAGAATATATCCAATACCAGCAAGGAAAAGACCTGTAAGAAGCATTTTTATATAAATACTATTTAATCTGCTAAAAAAAATAAAGCTTAAAATTATCATTAAAATTCCCACAATCAGAATTATATGACGGAATGATAATTTCATTTTATACTAAAATCTCATTTATCACCTTCCCACTAACATCCGTCAACCGGAATGGCCGTCCCTGCGACTGATACGTAAATTTTTCATGATCAAATCCCAATTGATTTAAAATAGTTGCCTGTATATCGAAT
>JANOJO010000149.1:0-5293 GCA_031418795.1 Bacteroidota bacterium
GAAATAAGCATTGTTGAACCGGTTGTATTCGTCGCCAATTATAAAGCAATTCAGGGACCTTCTTCAATCAATATAAAAGATAAAACATTTATTGCCTCCGGAACAAAAACATGGTTTGAATTAGCAAAACAAGGATACTGGATTACAGCATCTGCCGATGCCATGGGCTTTGAATTTTTATTACCATCATTGAAAATGTCCTTGCTGAATATTGAGGCAAATAATATTTGTATTCTCACACATGATGATGGAGCAGTACGATGGAAACAGAAAGGTTTCCATGCAGTGAGTAATTACAGGTTAATTCCAACACGGAATAATAAGTTAAAAAAAAGTATTTCGAAAGCTGAGTCAGTTTTCTGGAGCAGTTATTCGCAATTTGAATTTTACGGAAAGTATGTGAAGCCGGATGTAATACATTTATGCGCCGGTGGTGAAACAGCAGAGCTATTAAAGCAATCAGGCATTAAACCGGTAATTTTTCCAACAATAAAAGCATTTGAACAATGGAGAAAATTTTCTATCCGCTCACTCAGCGCCGCCTGAGGGTGGATACACATATACGGGAACTGACAGCATCAGTAAAACTTTCGCATAAAAGTTTTATACAACCACTGTTTGTTGATGAAGCAATCAACGAACCAAGAGATGTGAATGGTTTAAACGATGTACAGGTTGATTCTATTCATTCTGTCTTAAAAACAATTGAGGAATGTGTTTCCAATGGCATTAACAAATTTTTGTTATTCCCTGTACCTGCAACTAAAGTTGAAAAGGATTTTGATTTTTCTTTTGCTGTCTCCGTTATAAAAAATATACGGCAATCTTTCGGCGATAAAGTATGGCTCGCTGCTGATTTATGTTTGTGCAGTTACACCACGCATGGCCATTGTGGAATTTTAAATGAAGATCATTCCAGGCTTATCAATAATAAAACGGTTGATGTATTAACGAAATATGCAGTGCAGCTTGCCAATACCGGGGCCAATTGTATTGCGCCGAGCGATATGATGGATGGAAGAATTGGATCCATCCGCAGTAATCTAGATGCTCTTGGGTTTGATAATGTAAGTATCATGAGTTATGCAGCAAAATTCAGTTCGCAGTTTTATGGTCCGTTTCGTGATGCATGTCATTCAGCACCCAACACCCACGGAATAAAAAACAGGAAGAGTTATCAGCTGTCACCATTAAATATAAATGATGCCATTGCAAGTGCTTTGCGTGATGAAAAGGAAGGCGCAGATATTTTAATGGTGAAACCTGCAGCTTTATATACAGATGTAATTGCTAAACTGAAACAGCAAACATTGAAACCGCTGGCAGCCTATCATGTAAGTGGTGAGTATGCTGCAATTGAAGCATTGGCAGAAAAAAATCTGGTAAACCGTGAAGCAACACATTTGGAAGTATGGTCTGCTCTTACAAGGGCAGGTGCGGATATTATAATTTCCTATGCAGCTAAAAATGCAAAGAAATGGATTGAAAGAATGGAGTATTAAGCAGCCCCCCAAACCCCTCCGAAGGAGGGGCTTTGCTGCGGCACATGGCCAGCTTATTCGGAGAGGTTGATTGACAGTGGAGTGGTAGATAAATGTAGATTAAAGATTTATCGTTGTTATGGAGGAACAAATTAATAATACAGGAAAAGAATTAAAACAAGCTGAATTAAAGAACCGGCTCTATCCCGTTTTTCTGAAATTGGAAGAACTGGAATTGCTCTTGGTTGGTGCCGGTAATGTGGGGTTGGAAAAATTAAACTCATTATTATCCAATTCACCGGGGGCAAAAATTACTATCATTGCTCCATTAATAAAAGAAGAAGTAAGACTGCTTTTACAAAATCATCCTTCCTGTCACCTGGTTCAGCGTTCATTTGAAGAAACAGATTTAAACAATAAAGATTTGGTTGTACTGGCAACAGATGATAAGGAGTTACATAAAAGAATAAAAGCACTGGCAGCAGAAAAAGGAATTTTAGTGAATGTGGCCGATACACCTGACCTATGTGATTTTTACCTTGGTTCAATTGTACAAAAAGGAAACCTGAAAATTGCTATTTCAACGAACGGAAAATCTCCCACCATTGCAAAAAGAATAAAAGAAGTATTGAATAATACTTTACCCGGTGAGCTGGATGAGGTGATTGAAAATCTGAACCGGGTAAGGAATAATCTTAATGGGAATTTTGAATACAAAGTAAAAAAATTAAATGCTCTGACTAAAGTGCTGGTGGAAGAAACCGAATATAATGGCCGCTGGAGAAAAATCGCCACTTACTCATTACTGGCTTTTGCTTTTATGCTGATTGGCTATTTTATTTTTTCTTATTTACCCATTCAAAAAATGGCCGATGATACTTATAAATGGTACCAGACTTTGGACAAAGCATTTCCCATAATGGTGCTGGCAGGTTTTTGTGCACAATTAGTAGATGGTGCTTTAGGAATGGGCTATGGTGTTACCAGTGCAACCATTCTTTTATCGGCAGGTGTGAACCCCGCGGCCATCAGCGGAAGTATTCATACAGCCGAAATGTTTGCAAGCGGCGCATCGGGTTACAGTCACTACAAATTTGGTAACGTAAATAAAAAATTATTCAAAGCATTATTGATTCCCGGGGTGTTGGGTGCAATCGGCGGTGCCATCATGCTGGTCATGCTTGGTAATAAGTATGGAAATATTATTCGCCCCGTCATTGCAGGTTATACATTGATACTGGGAATAAAATTTATTATGAATGCTTTCAGGGAAATGAAACCCCAGAAAAAATTCAAACGTTACCGGTTACTTGCTGCCGTAGGTGGTTTCTTTGATTCATTCGGCGGTGGCGGCTGGGGCCCGATTGTTACAAGTACATTAATTAATAATGGACGCAGCCATAAATATGTAGTTGGTTCAGTAAGCCTGACTGAATTTTTTGTAACACTGGCAAGCGCCTTTACATTTTTCACCATGATAGGAGTAAGCCATTGGCAAACCATCCTTGCATTAATTATTGGCGGGTTGGTTGCTGCGCCTATTGCTGCAAAACTTGCGGGTAAACTGCCAAAGAAAACAGCCTATATATTATTAGGCATACTTGTTATTTTCTGGAGTATAAGAATTTTAATTAAGCTGGTATAAAAAATCATTTTTTCGATTTAAATTTTGATAGCTGCTGCAGGAATGCTTTCATGTCTTTGGGTAATGGGGCTTCAAGCAGTATAGATTCACCATTTGTATCTGTAAATTTCAAAGTCAGGGCGTGAAGTGCCAGCCTTCCCATAATTGGTCTTTCTTCTTCTGCATTTTTTGCAAGGTTAAATTTCTTTTTTATCGAAGAAAGTAAAATGGGTTTACCATCGCCATACAATTCATCACAAACAACCGGGTTGCCCATGTCTTTTGCATGAATGCGTATCTGGTGGGTTCTGCCAGTATGAATTTGAAACTGAACAAATGAATAAATTCCAAAATCATTAATTACTTCATAATCTGTAATGGCTTCCTTTCCTTTTCTGTTTATCACCATCGTTCCCTTTTTTACGGGGTGCTCCATGATGGAAGCATTGATGGTCTCTTTTTTATTTTCAGGTGAGCCGGTAATAATACCCTGGTAAATTTTTTCTGTTTCCCTGTTTTCAAATTGCCGGGATAAATGTTTGTGTGCAACTTCATTCTTTGCAAAAACAATTACACCGCTGGTGCCTTTATCCAGCCGGTGTACGGTAAATATGTTCCCGTATTTTTCAATCAGCATTTTCTTTAAAGAAATTTCTTTTCCTTCCCGGTCAGGAATAGACAGTAAGCCTGATGGTTTGTTCAGGGCAATCCAATCATCGTTTTCACTGATTTTTATTTCATAAATTTTCATAAAAATATTTTACACGAATTGAAGTAATTATTCGTGTACCGGTGGGTTACTTACCTTTTCTGAAAAATTTTAATTCACGGATTTCTTTTTCATTCAGAAATCGCCATTTACCCCTTTCCACATTTTTTTTGGTAAGCCCGGCAAACATTACCCGGTCAAGATTTTTTACATCATAACCCAAATGTTCAAATATGCGGCGCACAATCCGGTTACGGCCACTATGAATCTCTACGCCAATTTGAGTTTTATCTTTTACATCAGTATAAGCTAATACATCTACTGTGGCAGATCCGTCTTCCAGTGTTATTCCTTTTAGTATTTGTTCAAAATGATTTTTTTCCAACGGTCTGTTAAGTGTAACCGCATAAATCTTTTTTACTTCATTGCTGGGATGTGTAAGTTTCTGTGCAAGCTCACCATCATTGGTAAGTAACAGAACCCCTGAAGTATTTCTGTCAAGCCTGCCAACCGGGTACACTCTTTCATTGCCGGCACGTCCTATTAAATCCAATACAGTTCTTCTTCCTTGCGGATCTTCTGTGGTGGTGATATAATCTTTGGGTTTATTTAAAAGTATGTAAACAAGATTTTTTGCAGGAAATATTTTTTTGCCATTAACAACCACTTCATCTTTCTGTGCCACTTTAAATCCGGGTTCTGTAATTATTTTTCCATTCACTTTTACAATTCCCTTTTTAACAATCTCTGCTGCTTCACGGCGGCCACTAATGCCGGCATGAGCAATGTATTTATTTAACGGCATCATACCTGTTTCTTCAGGTTTCCTGATAACCGGGGTTATTGGTGACACAGCATAATTTTTTCCTGCACCGGCCTTTAATGCTCTTTCTTCTCTTTTCTTATTATCAAAAAATTCGGCACGTTCTTTCTTTACTTTTCTTTTTTCCTGCCTGAATTGTTCTTTGATGGCTGCGTTACTTTTTCTTTTTGAGAATTTATCGAAGGGGGATGCTTTCTTTTTCATGTGTAGTAAACCATGCCACGGCTTTAAGCCGTGGCATGTTTCAAAGATACACAATTAAAAACCCTCCATTCGATTGGAGGGTTTTCAGTAATTTATTGAAATAGGTTTATGATAATTTACCAGGTTTACGTGGTTGATGCATTTTCATTTGCAGATGATGCATTTTCATTTCCTGCATCTTTTTTCTCTGCTCATCAGTAAGAATGGATTTCATGGTTTCTTTTCTTTTTTCCATCAGGGATTTTATTTCGCCGCTTTTTTTCTGCATATCCATTGAATTATTTTCACGCAGCGATTTCATTCTTTCCAGCATTTCTTTTCGCTGATCATTCAGTTTTTCACTTTGCTCATTGCTGAGGCCAAGTTGTATTTTCATTTTCTCCATTCGTGCTTTAGCATTTACCTCAGCCATTTGTTTTCTTTCAGTTTTCATTTTTTCTATCCTGCCTTTT
>JANOJO010000150.1:0-1735 GCA_031418795.1 Bacteroidota bacterium
GGAGGATTTAGGTGGGGCTGGGGCCGGAGCTGGTATATTTTATTCGGCAAAAGAAGTAGGAACCGGCGAAGACACCCTTGCTTATTTAACCAATGAAAAAAATATTGATGAAATTTATCATGCACTTGTACTTGGCATAAAAGACTATTTTAAAAAAATGGGTTTTACAAAAGCCATTCTTGGCGCAAGCGGGGGTATTGACAGCGCCGTTACACAGGCATTAGCCGTAGCCGCATTGGGAAAAGAAAATGTAAAAGCTGTTTTAATGCCATCACAGTTTTCATCCGCACATTCTGTTGCTGATGCAGAAGCACTCAGTAAGAATTTGGGGAATGAACATGAAATTATTTCTATAAAAAATATTTTTGAAAGTTTTACTCAGGAACTGAAACCTGTTTATAAAGATTTACCATTCGGATTAGCTGAAGAAAATATCCAGGCAAGGGTAAGAGGAAATCTTCTGATGGCCATCGCCAATAAATTCGGATACATTCTTCTCAACACATCAAACAAAAGTGAATTGGCTACCGGCTACGGAACATTGTATGGAGATATGGCTGGCGGATTGAGTGTACTGGGCGATGTATATAAAACGCAAGTGTATGCTTTAGCAAAATATATTAATAAGAAAGAAGAGTTAATTCCATTACATATTATTTCTAAAGAACCATCAGCAGAGTTGCGTCCAAATCAAAAAGACAGTGACAGCCTACCGGAATATTCAATACTTGATAAAGTTTTATACGAATACATTGAGCTGCGCAAAGGACCAAAAGAAATTAAAGAACAGGGTTTTGAAGCTACGCTTGTTGACAGAATTTTAAAATTAGTAAACACCAATGAGTATAAACGAAAACAATTCTGTCCAATCCTTCGAATTAGTTGCAAAGCATTTGGCGTGGGCAGAAGAATGCCTGTGGTTGGCAAATACCTTTCTTAAAACATCAATGCCTGAAAGTAAATATCACCGCAATAGGTGTGGGTGATGGTGGAATAGTTACATTTTGAGAAATTACAAGACTGCTTTCATTTAATACTGATAAACTAAAAGTACCCGAGCCACCTGGAAAAAGTGGTGCAGATAAAACCAATTGTGTTTCGCCTGACTGAAAAGTCCAGGTAAAATTTCCGGCAGTTGAAGGTGAACAAATAACTGCGCTTTCATTTACATTGAATGTTCCTGCGGCGGCGAAAGTGATAATATTATCTTTAAAACAAGTGAGCAAAGGGTTGTTGGTAACATCCGTTCCACTGGCTGATGCACTCAAAAGTATCCACGGCGAGCGGGTAAGTAATTCAGTGTTTGTAGGAGGTGTATCTGCTTTTTTACAACTGTTAGACAATAATGCAATCATCAACATGCTTAACAAAGAGAAGGTAAATAATTTTTTCATTGATAAGATTTAGAAATACAAATTAGGTTAATTTTTTCAGTTTTAAAAACGGATAATAACTGATTTTTATTGCCAGCTTTCCCTGTTAATACCCGTTTTTTATTTTGTTGCTATCTTTCCTGTTTATCCACACAAAATTTTTTAATGAAGGCATTGGTTTATAAATCCACCGGGAGCTGGTACATAGTAAAAGACACAAATGGACAACTTTATAATGCCCGCATAAAAGGTATTTTTAAAATTGATGACATCACATCTACCAACCCGCTGGCCGTAGGCGACGAAGTGGAAATAGAAGCGGAAAATGAAATGGAGAATTCTGTTACCATCACAGAAATACA
>JANOJO010000151.1:0-6923 GCA_031418795.1 Bacteroidota bacterium
TTCATTAACCGTAATAGTTATATGTTCATTTACCCAATCTATATTATTCAGGGCGTCCAGAACCAGCAGTTGAGTTACTGTATTAATATTGTATGGATATTTCACTTTATTCATTAATTCAATAATAGGGTGTGAGGCAAATGCCATTCCCAGTCTTAACCCCGCCAAGCCCCATGCTTTGCTCAATGTCTGCATCACCACCAGGTTTGGATATTCAGTTAACTCCGCAATAAATGTTTTTTGTTTTGCATAATTGATATACGCTTCATCAATGACAACAATACCATTAAAATTATTCAGGATTATTTCAATATCGCTCCGGTTAATGCTGTTGCCTGTAGGGTTATTGGGCGAACAAATAAAAATCAGTTTGGTAAACGGGTCAATCGCTTTTTCAATTTCTTCAATATTTAACTGGTAATCTTTTGTGAGATTTACTTTTTTTAATTTCACATTATTCATTTCTGCACATACCTCGTACATACCGTAAGTAGGAGGGAAGATGATTGCATTATCACGACCAGGCTCACAAAAAATTCTATAAAGCAAATCAATTGCTTCATCGCTGCCATTGCCTAAAAAGATATTTTGCGGTGGCACTCCTTTTATTTGAGTTAGTTTTTCTTTTACATGTATTTGCAGTGGGTCAGGATATCGGTTGAGCCTCACCCCCAACCCCTCTCCTGGCGGAGAGGGGAGAAGCACAGGAGAACCAAATGCATTTTCATTTGCATCAAGAAAAATAGAAGCATCGCCGCTGAACTCATGTCTTGCAGATGAGTAAGGCGTCATGTTTTTAATATTTTCCCGAACTAATGTTTCTAAATTAAATTTCATACTAAGCCCCTCCAAACCTCTCCGCCAACTGGCGGAAGGCTTACCTCTCACAGCCCTAACAGGATGGCGAGTGGTTTTAAATTTTTAATCTTGTTGTTTCATTCTTATTGCCACTGCATTTTTATGTGCAACCAATCCTTCTGCTGTTGCCATAAGCATTACTGTATTTCCAATATTTTCTAATCCTTCTTTTGACAGATGCTGATATGTTATTTTTTTTACAAAACTGTCAACAGATACTCCGCTGTACATAGCCGCATATCCATTTGTTGGCAGAGTATGGTTCGTACCACTTGCATAATCACCAACACTCACTGGTGAATAATTGCCAATGAATACAGAACCGGCAGAAATAATTTTTGAAATTAGTTCTTCGGTATTATTACATGATAGAATTAAATGCTCCGGTGCATACAGGTTTGAAAGTTCAATCGCTTCATCAACGCTGCATAATAAAATAATTTTACTTTTTGCCAATGCTTTTACTGCAATTTCTTTTCTAGACAATTCATTTAATTGTTCTTTTATACATACCTGAACTTTTTCTACAACATCTTCACTTATGGTTAATAAGATTACCTGCGAATCTGTACCATGTTCAGCCTGCGATAATAAATCAGCAGCAACAAATTCAGGTACACAGGTTTCATCCGCTATTATTAATACTTCAGATGGACCTGCGGGCATATCAATTGCTACTCCATCTTTTTGTATTAATTGTTTTGCGCAGGTTACATACTGATTGCCTGGTCCAAAAATCTTGAACACTTTCGGAATGCTCTCAGTTCCATAAGCCATCGCTGCTATTGCCTGCACACCACCAACTTTAAAAATTTTTGTTACACCACAAAGATTAGCTGCGTATAAAATTGCTGGATGAGCCTCACCCCCAACCCCTCTCCTGGCGGAGAGGGGAGTAGGAGGCGTGCATAAAATTATTTCTTTACAACCAGCAATGGATGCAGGAATTGCCAGCATTAATACAGTAGAAAATAATGGAGCCGTTCCGCCGGGAATATAAATACCAATTTTTTCAATACCCACTGATTTTCTCCAGCATTTTATTCCCGGCATGGTTTCAATAATCTTTACTTCTTCAACCTGTGCCTGATGAAATATTTCAATATTCAATTTCGCCTGCTGTATCGCATCTTTCAATTCCTGCGACAATAATTTTTCAGCCGCATCAATTTCTTTTTTACTTACCAAAAAATTTTTCAATTTCACTCCGTCAAATTCCTTTGTGTACTTGCGTACTGCTTTATCGCCTTTTGATTTTACTTTCTCTAAAATTTTTTTCACAGTTTTTTCCAACGATGCAGTTTCAGCAACCGGCCGCTTTATTATTTCCTGCCAATCTTCTTTCGAAGGATATTTAATTGTCTTAATCATTTTTATTTCTTTATTCCCCTTCAGGGGTCAGGGGTTTTAAACTATCATCTTCTCAATCGGAATAATCAATATTCCCTGTGCACCATTCGCTTTCAGGTTTTCAATCACATTCCAAAAATCATTTTCACTTATTACTGAGTGTACAGAACTCCAGCCCGATTCTGCAAGCGGCAGTATTGTCGGGCTTTTCATGCCGGGTAATAATTTGCAAATAGCATCCAACTTTTCATTCGGGGCATTAAGCAAAACATATTTATTGTTTTTCGCTTTTTTTACTGCACGGATGCGGAACATAAGTTTATCAAGAAGGTTTTGTTTTTCAGCAGATAAATTTTTATTGCTGATTAGAACAGCTTCTGATTTTAAAACAATTTCCAGTTCGGCCAGTTCATTACTAAATAAAGTACTGCCAGAACTTACCAAATCGCAAATCGCATCAGCCAGCCCTATACGGGGAGCAATTTCAACCGAGCCACTTATTTCCTGGATGGTGGCGTTTATATTTTTTTCTTTTAAAAAATCAGAGAGAACCAATGGATAACTCGTAGCAATTTTTTTCCCTTTCAAATCATCAGTCGCTTTTATATTTCCATTTTTTGGAGCGGCAACAGACAATCTGCATTTTCCAAAACCTAATTTTTCAACAGACTTAACTTCTTTATTTTTTTCAGCCACAACATTTTCCCCAACAAAACCAATATCCACGACAGCGTCCTGTACATACTCAGGAATATCATCATCGCGGAGAAAAAAAACTTCCAGTGGAAAATTGGTTGCTTGTATCCGCAATTGATTGTTGCCGTTACTTACATCTATTCCACATTCTTTCAGCAAAGCAATTGAACCATCATACAATCTTCCTTTTTTCTGCACAGCTAATTTTAAGTTCGTGTTGTTTTCCATTTTTAGAAATTAATTTATCAGACGTTTTTAAAATGAACATTGAAAATTGATCATTGAGCATTTTTCTTAAATTTTAAATTTTCTCCAAAGGTCACGAAGGACTCCTTTGGAGAGTACTTCGGACAATAATAAAATTTGCAATAAAAAAGGGCTTACCGTAGTAAGCCCTAAAAATATTTATGTATTCACATAATACCGTCATGGCTTACCTGCTGGTAAGAAATGATGATGATTATGTGTGAATGTTCTCATTGATTGAACAAATATAGGTGAAAGTTTTATTACACCTTGTTAGTTATTGTTTCATTTTTTGAAACCGTAGGACAGCCATTCTTGCGGGAAGTGGCGCATGAACTGATGATAACAATCATTAGTAAAAGCGAGAAACCGGCTGCAATTTTATTTTTCATCGTTTAGGATTTTTGTTTAAACGGAGAATCATCTCATTTATTTTATAAAGATAAGGCAGAATTATATAAATCTCCCCATCACTTACAGGCTAAACAGCTACCTTTACCACCCCGAAAAACCATAATTAATATAATGATACAACTTACAAAGCCACTGGCTATTATTGATTTAGAAACAACTGGCGTTAACCTGGGCTCTGACCGGATAGTGGAAATAGCTATCGTTAAAATTCTTATTGACGGGAATAAAAGTGTAAAACGAAAACTCATTAATCCGGGAATGCTAATTCCTAAAGGAGCCAGCGATGTGCATGGTATTTCTGATGAAATGGTGAAAGATGCTCCTGCATTTAAACAAGTGGCGCATGAGTTGAAGCAGATACTTGATGGGTGCGATATAGCAGGCTACAACAGCAACCGGTTTGATATACCGCTTTTGATGGAAGAATTTCTTCGTGCTGAAGTGGACTTTGATATGAAAGGAAGAAGGCTGGTGGATGTGCAGCATATTTTTTATAAAATGGAACAAAGAACTTTGAGTGCTGCTTACAAATTTTTCTGTAATAAAAATCTTGATGGTGCACATAGCGCCGAAGTGGATGCAACTGCCACTTATGAAATATTAGAAGCACAATTAGAACGATACCCGGAACTTGGGAAAACAGTTGAATCAGTTTTAAAAATTATTGGCGAAGATGTAATTGTGGATTTTGCACGCCGCTTTGCTATGGATAATGGTGTGGAGGTTTTCAATTTTGGAAAATTTAAAGGCAAACCAGTGGCCGAAGTTTTAAAAACAGAACCTCAGTATTATGACTGGATGATGAAAGGCGATTTTCCCCAGCATACCAAACAAAAACTTACAGAAATAAGAACCCGCAGCCTGCTTAAGAAAATTTAAAAACCCCTAACTCCACCAACTGGCGGAGAATATCAAACATTATTCTTGCAAACTCCCTTTGGGAAAATATGTTAATAAAAGTTGAGGAATACTAAATTATTATTCATTCATATTTCTGCCATCTATTTTTTAAATCATGTAAATTCGTTGTTCCCCATTACCCCCCAACTTGGAGAAACTTGTTATTATACCTACTTACAATGAAAAGGAGAATATAGAAAATATTCTTGCGGCAATATTTGGCCTGAGCCAGGATTTTCATGTTCTTGTAATTGATGATGGTTCACCTGACGGCACTGCACAACTTGTAAAAAATCTTTCTGCAAAATATCGGGGTCAGTTGTTTATTGAAGAAAGAAAAGAAAAACTTGGATTGGGCACCGCCTATATTCATGGCTTCAAATGGGCATTGGCAAAAGAATATAATTTTATATTTGAAATTGATGCCGATTTTTCTCATAACCCCAATGACCTGCCAAGATTATATAATGCCTGTAAAAAAGATGGTGCCGATGTTGCCATTGGTTCCCGTTATGTAATCGGGGGCGGCGTTATTAACTGGCCCTGGGACAGGATTGTACTTTCAAAAGGCGCATCGTATTATACAAGAATAATTACCTGGATGCCGCTGAAAGATCCCACTGCTGGTTTTGTTTGTTATAAAAAAGAAGTGTTGGAAACGATTAATCTTGATGCCATCAGTTTTGTGGGCTATGCCTTTCAGATTGAAATGAAATTTGCTGCGTGGAAACTTGGATTTAAAATTAAAGAAGTACCCATCATTTTCCAGGATCGTACACATGGCATATCTAAAATGAATAAAGGAATTGTGAAAGAAGGAATACTTGGTGTACTAAAACTTAGGTGGAATAGTATGTTTAAAAACTACAGGAAAAAAGTGAGGAAGAGCGGGGATGAGTTTACTGAAGTGCCGACTGTTAAATAATTTCTTAAATCTTTCTTTTGGTGCGAAGCAGCCTCAAACCGGTTGTTGGTGCAGCTAAGACACATGGCTTGGCGACACACAAACAACGGCGTAAATGTTATTATAAAGGTAATAAACCACTAATTTATAAGTTTCATAACCTCATCTCAATAAACTTTCTTAAATTATTTTCAATTAATGCAGTTTGTTCTCTATTATCAAGCTTGAGATATATGTCACCTCCCAAATCTGCAGGCATTTTCGCACTTGCTTCACGAATAATTAATACTTTATCTTTCCCTTTGGCATGAATAAAAAACCCGGCTTCAAATACAACGTTGTCCCTTGGAGCAGCAACACTTTCTGTTCCTTCTAAAGTATCGTCTTTTGTGAATAAAAAAATTCCACCAGCGCATTCTTTAGCAGCCGTTTCAATTTCTTGTAGAATCGATTGCCCCGCAGTAAAATTTTGTTCCCAATCCAACACTTTTAACTTAAGATCAATCATTAGAAATTTCATAATCTTATTGGCAGTAGAAGCAGCTTGACTACTATATCCAAAGAAAACATCCTTTCTGTTTTTGAGTTTGTTCATCCATCGTGAAAATGGAATTATAAACTCATCGTCCTTAAGCCATGCCGTAGTTGCACCACTCGGAATAAAGCAAATAGATTGTCCACCACTTAGACTAGTTATTCCATGTCTTTGTACACGAGCATCTGATATAATCAAAAGAGGTATATTATGCGTATTCACAATTCCGCCTTCGTAATGCACAGCTTCACCTGTGAAATGAAATTGTCTACTGTCTTTTTCAAAAGAATAAGTAGGGAAAACAATAAAAATGGCTCCGATGCATTTGTTGATTACTCTTTCAGCATTTGCAAATGACCATCCTAATTCTTCAGCTTCTCCCGATTTATAGAAACGCTCAAGCTGGTACCCTTCATTTCTAATTTTCTCTAAAATATTTTCAACGATAGCAGCTTCTTCTGAAGTTAACCGATCTTTAATTTGGGCAGAAACAAATATTCTTCTTGTCATGGTGTTTGATAATCTTTTGTTTTACAAAATAATAATGGTGCATAACTCAAAAATATACCAAAGTTTTCATACCTCAATTTCAACAAAAATTTTTGACCACATTACCAAATAAAATTTAATTACAAAAAAAACCCCGGCATATCTAACCGGGTTTTTGAAATTATTTAAATAAAATTTTTATCTCAAAAATAATATCTCTCTGTACTTTGGCAAATACCACTCACGGTCATCAACTAATAATTCTAATTTGTCCACATGATAGCGTATTTCATCAAAGAAAGTATCTTTTACCAGGCTTTGGTAAGCAATTGCTTTATCCCTTGTACCTGAAATATTATTTGCCACCTTTCTTGCTTCAATCATTTTTTCCACCATGTCGCTTGCTTTGCTGATGTGTTCAGATATTTTTTCAAGTATCCGCTTTTGATTTACAAATGCTGATTCTGCAAGCCCTGCATCTTTCAATCCTTTAATATTAGTTGCAAGCATATTCTGATACCTGATGGCTGC
>JANOJO010000152.1:0-2024 GCA_031418795.1 Bacteroidota bacterium
GTGAAACCCTATGTAGCTATGTGCCTATGTGGTTCAAAAAAATATATGGTTGCTTCATCCGGATAGTCAGTTAATTTTTTAAAATTATCTTACAGATTAATTTATATAAATATAATCAGAGTGTCTTCATCAAAAAAGAAAAAGAAATTTAAGTCTGCCGCCACACAAACGCAACAAGTGGATTCTGTAAATTCGGAATCACGGAAGCAGGAACATAAAAAAGAAACCCCTGTAAAAGTACAGTTGAGTTTATTTGATCCTTCACAACCGTTATTGCCAGGTTCATGGAAAACAAATACAGGAATTTTTCTGTTGTTGGTTATTGGAACACTTTTACTTTATGCCGGCGATCTTAATCTTGGTTTTTTCTCCGTTGATGATCCTGGCTATGTAACAGACAATCCCTGGATAAAAGAACTAAGTCTGACGAATCTGAAATTTATTCTTACATCTCCATTTTTCACAAACTACTCACCACTTCATATTCTTTCTTATGCAGTTGACTATTCTATTGCAGGACAAAATGCTTTTGTATTTCATTTGTCAAGTAATATCTGGGCAGGGCTGGTAGCAGGTTTTGTATTTCTTGTTGCACTGGCGCTTACCCGCCGTCAATTTGTTTCAATAGCTGCTGCAATTTTATTTGTTGTTCACCCTGTGCATGTGGAAGCAATTGTATGGATATCGAGCCGGAAAGATCTTATTGCTGCTGCATTTGCATTACCATCTTTATTGGCTTATATAAAATACCGCAAAGGCGGGAAATTTTATTTACGGTGGTATATAGTTTCATTACTTCTTTTCATTTGTGCATTAGCAGGAAAACTTTCTGTTGCCACTTTTCCGGCCGTCTTACTTGCTCTCGATTATTTTGTTGAAAAACGTACACTTGTAAAATCGTTGATTGATAAATTACCATTTTTACTTGCTGGAATTGGATTTGCAATCATTGTGGCATCAGCTCAACCTTTGTCAGGTAATAGCCCAGATCCTTTTGTTTATATGTCGGCGCTTGGTCAAAGTCTTTGGTTACTCACCGGCTTTGGCAGTTATGTAATTTATCGTGTACCACCAGTTGCATCACAAACAGGACTTGATCTTGTTGCTGCATTAATTCTGATTGCTGCATTTGCATTACCATTTCTGCTTCGCCGTATAATGCCGGTGGCAGTTGTGCTTTTTTACTGGATACTATTTGCATTTTTGCCAGCACAAATTCTTTCTTTTATACATCCGGTTACTGACAGGTATTTATTTTTTCCTTCAGTAGCAGGAGTTATACTTATTGCATGGGGGGTAAATATTGTTTGTGAAAGAGTAATGCGAAAAGGAATTGTTCTGTCTTCAGCAATACTTTTTATTATCACTTTTATCTGGGGCATGGGTACATTAAAGTATTTATCAGAATGGCGGGATCCACTTTCAGTATGGTCGGCTTCATTAAAAAAATCAAAAGACCCGGATGTTTATTCCAGTCTGGGTACACATTACCTCAATTTATCTGGTAAGTTTGGTAAAGCTGTAAGAGATTCTTCGCTTTCAGAAAACAGTGCAAGACAAATAGCAAATTCTGTTTGGAAAGATGATAACCGGTTACAAAACATGTTGAAAGATTGGTCGCAGGGTAAATGGGGTGAGGCAACAGAGAAAGAATTTCAGACTCATCTTTCTAATCTTGCATCTGAATATTTTGAAAAAACAATTCAGGTAAAAGGAAACCGTGTCCTTCCTCATCTTTATTTTCGAAAGGGAATCATTTTATTAAACAAAGGAGATCTGGCAGGAGCCAGAAAAGAATTTCTTGCAACTCTTGAAGAAACATCACGTTATTCAGTCATTGAAGTTCGCAGTGAAGTGAGAGTTGCTACATATAATAACCTTGGCATGTTAGCAAAGAAAGAAAATAATTTTCGTGAAGCATTGACATGGTATAAAAAAGCAGAAGAAGAACAAACAATGGCAGGGAGAATTTGGGTAAATGATATCAGCAGTACCAGGATGAAGTTGGAAGAAACTGTAGCCAT
>JANOJO010000153.1:0-5608 GCA_031418795.1 Bacteroidota bacterium
TATTTCTGAACTTTTAATTACCGGTTTATTCATTCTTATTTATGAAAGCTGTGCAGCCAAATAAATTTTTTCAATGATCTGTACTGTTTTTAACCCATCAAAACTTCCTGCAGCAATTGGCGCATTGTTTTGCAATACATCTGCAAGATTCTTGTACACTTTATCATGATTACTCATAGAGCCTTCATAAAATCCATAATTATTGGCTTTATTACCTAAAGGCAAATCATCAATAATTATCCCCGAAATTTGCTGGTACTCCAATTCATTCAAATACTGTCCGCCAATTTTGACTGTCCCCTTTTCCCCAAAAATTGTAAGCGAACCCTCCATATTTTTTTTATAACTATTCACGGTATAGTTAAGTGTGCCAATAATTCCACTTTCAAATTCTAATATGGCCACACCCGCATCTTCAAACTCAATTATATTTTTATGTGCAAAATTTTTTCTGATTGCTTTTGCTTCTTTTACATCACCCATCATCCAGTAAAGCAAATCAATAAAATGGCTGAACTGAGTAAACAAGATGCCGCCGTCCATTGCCAATGTACCCTTCCATGAATTTTTATAGTATCGTTCATCCCTGTTCCAAAAACAATTCAGTTGAATGCTGTATATATTCCCCAGTTTTTTTTCTTCAAGTAATTTTTTTACTGCAGCCACCGGCGGATTGAAACGGTTTTGCTTTACAACAAAAAGCTTACGCCCTGCTTTTTCTGCTGTTTCTATCATGGCAAGACAATCGGCAGATTTGATGGCCATTGGTTTTTCACAAAGTACATGACAACCCGCCTGTAATGCAAGAATGGAATGTGCTGCATGAAGTCCGTTGGGGGTGCAGATAACAACCACATCAGGTTTTATTTTTCCAGCCAATAAATTTTCAATTGAATTGAAAACAGCAGCATTAAATTTTTCGCCTGTCTCTTTTGCCCTGGTGTCATCTATATCACAAACAGCAACCAGTTTCCCAACTGGTAGAATATATTCTGCATGCCGCCTGCCTATATTTCCACACCCGATGATTGCAAATGAAATTGACATTTTAATAATTCAGTAAATCAGATTAGATCAGCAAAGCTTTTTTCCATTCTTCTGAAAGTCCTTATTCCAAAATATAAAAGGAGCAACGTTACTCCTAACGAAATCAGAACACCATCCCAATGAATATTGACACGGTCACCGAAAATGCACCAGCGAAAACCATCAATAACTCCCGCCATAGGATTGATATGATACAGTAATTGGTATTTATCTGGTATAAATGCATCAGAGGTAAAAGCAACCGGGGATATATATAAACCCAACTGTACAATGAACGGAACAACATGTTTAAAATCACGGAATTTAACATTCAGCGCCGTGAGCCAAAGGCCAGCTCCAAAACTGGCTATAAATGACATTATAATAAATGCAGGAAGAAAGACGATCTGCCAGGAAGGAACGATTTTGAACCAGATCATCAGGATGATCATCAGTCCAAGTGAAATAAAAAAATCAACGAGGCTGGTGATAACGGATGCTGCCGGGATGATCATTCTGGGAAAATATACTTTGGAAATCAGTTTTTCATTTCCGATTAAACTATTACTGGCTTCTGTTAAGCCTGCAGCAAAAAACTGCCAGGGTAATAACCCGGCAAACACCAGCAAAGCGTATGGAATTGCTGACTGTTGTTTTACAACCTGGCTGAAAACAAAAGTAAAGATCATCATGGTAAGCAATGGCCTGATAACACTCCATGCTACGCCAATAACCGTTTGCTTATACCGCACTTTAATATCACGCCAACTAAGAATATAAAATAGTTCACGGTAACGCCAGAGATCTTTCCAGTAATTTTTTTCTGTACGACCATGTTCTATAAATATTTCGAATGACATAAGAGAAAATTATCGGAAGGATATTCTAAAACTCAAAATTTAATACTTTAAAAGAAATTGTATACAATCATCGCTCACTTCAATCTGTACACCAGTATAATATTGATCAATAAATTTTTTCAACTCCTCAAGAGTAGGGTATCCGTCTTTTCCGTTAAATAACCTCGCATCATCAATTAAAATGGCGTGATCAAGTCTCTTTGAAAAAATAATTTTCAATTCCTCAAAAATGGGGGTGATGGTTTCCCCCAAAGCAGTTATATCGCCGGAATAATGGCCATCAAGCCAAAAAACTGCAGGTTTGTCTAATTCATTTACTACTTGAGTAAGAACCTTCCCACTATCACCCTGTAAAATATTTACATGAGAAAAGGTGCTAAAGCGTTTCTTTGCTTCATTATATAACCTGTTATCAAGTTCGATTGTATGAATTTTTTTAAATTTTTTTAGCTGTGCAAACACCATATCTCCACGATAAGTTCCCGTTTCGACCAAAGTATGATAGCCAGTAAGTTTTCTGTATTTATCAATAAGGCGTTCTTTTATTACCCTTGCAGGCGGCAATGGTTTTCCCGCTTTCACCCAACGGGCATATTGCCTCCAGTGGCTTACATGAAAAAATATCTTTTGTATGACATATGGAGCTTTCCTGATGAGGATATGAAATTTCCCTATTGTCTTTTCGTACATATTTATTTTTTTATTATGGTGGCAAACTCCATCGCTGTATCACATTTCATACTAATTAGCTACTAAGTAACCATTATCATTAATCAACATTTTATTATTAAAAGTAGATAAATTCTATTTACTCAAATTAAATTCCGGTTAATATAAACTGCATCAAATTCATATAGGTATTTTTGATATGAATAATTTGCAAAAATATTTTGAAGCATAAATCCGGTTTCTCTTAATAATTGATCCACCTCATAATATTGTGCACCTTCCTCATAGCTTCGATGATTTGACATTTCGGTCAAAACAAAGGAAGCTCTATTTAAAGTATCGTTCGCTCCTTTTAGCACTTTAAGTTCATGCCCTTGAACATCTAGTTTAATCGCCAGAACTTTTTCCCTCTGTAATCCTTGCCTAAGAAAATATTCATCCAAAGTAATCGTATTCACTTTTTCAATCTGCATTGTATTAAACCTGTCGTCGTTTCCTGTTAATGGATTTAAGCGAAGAAGAAACTTTATTATCTGTAACATAAAACTCAGTCGTTCCGCAAAAAATCTGACAGTGCATAGTTTTCAATTTTAATAGCATTATATTTTTCTGTGGTTGTAACGGCTTGTCTATATGACTGGGAACTTGCTTCAAATCCAATAACATTTACATCTTTTAATTCTTTAAGAAAAAACAGTGTAGTGTTTCCTTCAAAACATCCGATATCCAGTATCGTTTTTCCGAATTCACCTTTGCTGCGAAAGTTATGGATGGCTAATACCAACCCCCTCAAATGCAGGTATTCAGGAAAAATTCTGTTTCTTACTGACATGGCCAGCCTGGTGCTGCTGTTGGCTGGTAATAAATACAATTTCAGTAAGAAATCTTTAACCTTATTTGTAACACTGTTCAATATATTTTTGAATTAGTTTTAAAAAAATCATTTGTTACTTCTATTTCTGCATTCGTGATCATGCAGAGTGGCACGCCGCCATAAAAACTTGCCCAAATAGAAAAAGTGCTGGGTGGCCCGATAATATAATCACATTTCGCCAACAAGTATAGGTCTTCTACAAAATGTCTTTCGTTATTAAACACAGAAAAACTTTCAGCAACGGGCATTGAAACGTTTTTTTCGCTTGCGCAGATGATAAAAGCAATTTTTTTACTGCTGAATATTTTCAAAGCAGCTACTTCTTTTATTTTTTCATAATACTGTTCCGGGGTGTAGTACCATTTGCCGCCTTCAAATTTTTTATAATCGCCACCCCGAATATGTACTCCCACCAGGATATCATGATCTTTTTTATACCGGCTGAAATAGTCTTCAATATTATCCCTGTATCTTTTATTCGGAGCCCAGGTGTCTACCAGAAGATCTCTATATTTTTTTTGATTGACCGGGTCCCTGAAATGCCAGCCAGATAGCAGGGTTAGTTTAGATTTTGCTTTTTTTAAATATTTCTCATCATTCAGATCAAATGCTTTGGAACCCTGTTCATACCCGTCGTATTTAATAATTTCAAAAAAGGGAAGCCGGGTAATTTTAAGTTTCAATAATCCTTTTACCAGAATAGTTGTGAACCTTTGAAGAAATGAAACCAGCCAGGTTTTCCTTTTACCTAAAAACCTGATTGGTGTATTGTTCCTGTTTAAGTTTTCAGAAAAAAAAGAGTAGTATTCATCAAAAAAAATATGTCTTACCCTGTAGTTATGTTCTTTTGCATTCACCAAAAAAGAAGAAGCATGCCAGATCCTGTTTGCGAGTTGCCCTTCTTTTGAAACAATAATCACCATCAGGATTACTTATTCAGAATTTTTCTTTGTAAACAGCTTCTATACCATTTTTCAAATGAATGGAAGCTTTCCATCCAAATTGTGAAAGCTTAGAAACATCAAGCAACTTGCGCGGAGTGCCATCAGGTTTTGATGTGTCGAAAACAATTTTTCCATTATACCCGGATATGTCTTTTATCATTTCTGCAAGTTCTTTTATGCTGATGTCTTCACCCACTCCGATATTTATCAACCCCGGTTCATTATAATTTTTCATCAGGAATACGCAGGCATCGGCCATATCATCTGCATGTAAAAATTCACGGCGTGGAGAACCTGTGCCCCATACAGTAACTTCCGGCTCATGATTCACTTTCGCATCATGAAATTTTCTGAGCAACGCCGGTAGTACATGTGAATTATTCAAATCGTAGTTATCGTTCAGTCCGTACAGGTTGGTTGGCATTACCGAAATAAAATTGCATCCGTACTGGCTTCGGTAAGCATCACACATTTTAATACCCGCAATCTTTGCAATGGCATAAGGTTCATTTGTTGGTTCTAATAATCCTGTGAGTAAATATTCTTCTTTCAATGGTTGCGGAGCAAGCTTTGGGTAAATACAGGATGAGCCAAGAAACAATAATTTTTTTACTCCATTCTTCCAGGATTGATGAATTACGTTGTTCTGAATTTCCAGGTTTTCAAATAAAAATTCAGCACGATAAGTATTGTTGGCCAGTATGCCGCCCACTTTTGCGGCTGCAAGAAAAACATACTCCGGCTTTTCTTTAGAAAAAAAATCAGCAACGGCCTGTTGATTTCTTAAATCAAGTTCTTCTGAAGTGCTGAAAACAAAATTGCTGAAGCCGTCTTTTTGCAAACGTCTGAAAATAGCGCTACCCACCATGCCGCGGTGACCGGCAATATATATTTTACTGTTTTGTTCCATAGGCCTCACCTCCCGGCCTCCTCTCCGGTGGAGAGGAGGGGCCGGGCTTTAGAAATTTATTTGAGCTGTATCAAAACCATTCAACTTTAGAATACAATTAAGCATTTTGAACCTCACTTACTCGTGTTGCGGCAATACATGGAAGCCGGCTTCCAGCAGTGTTTTATGTTTTCGGAAAAACTCTACATCATTTGCCACCATCTCACGTATCATTTCTTTGAGGGTATATTTTGGCTGCCATCCCAATTTTTCTTTTGCTTTGGTGGCATCACCAATTAATAAATCAACTTCCGTTGGACGAAAATAATGCGGATCTACAGCTACA
>JANOJO010000154.1:0-2709 GCA_031418795.1 Bacteroidota bacterium
ACTATAACGGAAGCTTAATAGTAGTGATTCAGCAGTTGAAAAATCCTGTTTAACTTCATCCTATTATGGTGACTGTTTTGCAGAGTTTATTTGTCTTAGTATTGATTGTTTTAATAATTCTTTTTGAATTTAGAAATAGAAGTGATGAAGAAATCATTCTGCTACCAGAGAATTACAGGGAATTGCTTAATGATTATGTAAAATTTTACCGGCAACTTGATGAAAAAGCAAAAGATAGTTTTGAAAAAAGAGTTGGGCATTTTTTATCTGCTGTGAAAATAACCGGGGTAAATGCTATTGCAGAAGATCTTGACCGGGTATTAATTGCATCCGGAGCCATTATTCCCGTTTATGCTATTGCCGACTGGCAATATATAAACCTGCATGAAGTATTATTATACCCCGGTGCATTCAATGAAGATTTTGACCAGGGAGGTTCTGATCGACCTATTGCAGGCATGGTGGGTACCGGCGCTATGCAACATATAATGATCATTACCAAATGGCAATTACGACAAGGGTTTATTAATAACCATGATGCCCACAACACCGCTATTCATGAGTTTGTGCATTTGATAGATAAAATGGATGGAACAATGGATGGTGTTCCTGAAATAATTTTAGAGCGGAAATACATAGCCCAATGGAAGAATATTATAGATTCAACTATCTGGCAAATGAAAAACTATGGGTCAGATATTGATATGTACGGAGCCACTAATCGTACAGAATTTTTTGCCGTTATATCAGAATATTTTTTTGAGCAGCCTGAATTATTAAATGCAAATCATCCTGAGTTGTATGAAATGCTTGAAAGGATATATAAAACGGAAATGATTCTTTAGTTCGGTGGTTGGTGGAGATGCTACGACAAGCTAATGCCAGGCTGCGTGTCTTCAAGCATCATTCATATCATATAATTTTAATTCCATTGAGTGGAGACATGCAATGGGGCATTTCGTTTTTTGGTTTCTTGCGGATACTAACCGGGGCGAAACGCCTGAATTTTATTTAGTTTGCTTCGGCCTGCCAGTTATATTCCTCAGGTTCCTGCATTTTTACTGGTAGGCCTCGCAATGACGAACACTCTGCGAGATAGAAGTCTGTTTCCTTTTTCGGAGTGTTCGTCATTGCGAGTGTACCACCTTTGACGAAAGGAAAAAATAGAAATGACGTAAAGTGTAGCTTGCTAATAAATGCAAGGCAAACTACAAAACCCGGTCATCCTGTTGGTGTCCTTGAACCCGATTGCGAGTTTGGGACTGATGCTCTTTGAAAAAAATATTATCGGCGTGTAGCAACAACTACACTACCGCGTTTGTAAGCTTAACTTTTGTCTATGAGCACCAGAGTTTGCCTTGCTTTATTTAAAAACATAAAGCATAAAATTATGGACAAAAAAACAAAACAAAATGGAACGCTTCAATTTGCTGTTATTAATCCTTGTTGTGCAGCAATTGATGTAGGCAGTATGATGATGATGATATCGTACAGCGATGTGAAGGGCAAACAACATTTATTGGAAGTGGATGCTTTTACAGAAAGCCTTCATCAGTTGGCTGACACATTAAAGCAAGCAGGCGTAACGCATGTAGCTATGGAAGCAACAGGAGTTTATTGGATTGCTGTTTATGAAATATTAGAACAGAAAGGTTTTAAGTTAACACTGGTAAATGCTAAACACTTCAAGAACGTAGATGCTCAAAAGACAGACGTGAAAGATTGCCAGTGGTTACACCAACTGCATGCAAATGGGTTATTAAGAGCTTCGCATATTGCCACGGAGGTATATCGTGAATTAAAAAGCTACCTGCATGAAAGAACTGTATTACAAAAACAGAAAAGCGATACGCTCAACCGGATACAAAAGTTGCTGACACAAATGAATATAAAAGTACAACATCTGATAAGCGATATAGAAGGAGTATCGGGAATAAAGTTACTCGGTGGAATAGCTAAAGGAATAACAGAACCTGAAAAATTATTATCACTAATAGATGTAAGTAAATTGAAGGCCGATAAAGAAGACTTGATAAAATCGTTGAATGGTATTTATAAAAAACACTTTATAAGTATCCTTCAACATACATTAAAAGCTTATGAATTTTTCAAAACCCAAATGAAAGCTTATGAGATGCTGATTGAAGAAGTGTTAAAAAATTTGCTGCCGGAAGATGAAGATGGTTATAAACCAACCATAAAAAAGAAAACCAGTTATGTAAGAAAGAACCAATACAGCATTAACTTAAAAGAATACTTAAAGCATATAATTGGAGTAGATGTAACCAGGATAGATGGTATTGATGAAATAAGCGGGTTGGAAATAATATCAGTAATAGGAACAGATATAAGCAAATGGCCAACAGCAGAACACTTTTCCAGTTGGCTCAACTTAGGGCCAAGACCAAAAAAATCCGGAGGTAAAGTTATTGGCCATGAAAGAAGGTTCACTAACAATAAAGCAACACAAGCCTTCAGAATGGCTGCACAAACAATGTGGCAAAACAAAGGTTCATTGGGACATTTATACCGAAGGTTATCTGCACAAAAAGGTTCTAAAAAAGCGATCAAAGCAATAGCAAGAAAGCTGTCGGTAATATTTTATCACATGGTAAGAAACAAAACAGAGTATGATAAGAAAAAATTGCAGGTAGATACAGAAAGGCAAAGAGCCAAGAAGGTTAGCTATTTACAAAAGGAAGCTATAAA
>JANOJO010000155.1:0-6156 GCA_031418795.1 Bacteroidota bacterium
AAGGAAGGGTTTCGTGTTGTAGCCTTGAAGATGATCAAACTGAGTGAAGAAAAAGCCGGTGAATTCTATGCTATTCACCGTGAAAGGCCATTTTTCGGGGAATTGGTAGAATTTATGAGCAGCGGCCCCATCATTGCCGCCATTTTAGAAAAAGAAAATGCCGTGGCTGATTTCCGTAAACTGATTGGCGCCACCAACCCTGCCAATGCAGAAGAAGGAACTATCAGAAAAAAATACGCAACTTCAATTGGAGAAAACGCCGTGCATGGCAGCGATAGTGATGAGAATGCAAAGATTGAAAGTGATTTTTTCTTTTCTGCGCTGGAAAGATTTTAAACTTAATTTTTAAATGATGAGAAAATAGACGGATTGTTTTTTATTTCAGTGTCCATATACGAAACAATATTTTGCATTACGCTGCAAGAATCAATATTCATTTTTTGGGGATCGAATTGAGGGCCATAATTAATATAAATTTTTCCTTTGTGGAGTACGGGTATTACTGAAAACAATGGTACTTCCGCTAATACAGCCAACCGTGCAGGAAGCAGGGAAACATTATGTTGATGTGTGAGGAATTTTACAGGGCAATCTTTTAAATTATTAAAATTGTCGGCAGCGATAATTAAACATCCTTTCTGTTGCAAATATCTAACGATTTCCCGCAATTCATTAAAGCCTAACCCCTGTCTTTGAATTCGGTTTTTCTTTTGCTTCCATTTTCCGCTGGCAATAATCAGTGCGAAATCATTTTTAAGGCACCATTGTACGAGTAATCTTTTCCATGGCGTGTGGCAAGTGACAATAATACATCCTGAATCAACAGGAAGAGGGATTGAGAAATTCACCAACCTGAAAGTACTCATACGAAGAGGACTCCGGACTAATGCTGATATAATTCTTCTGACAAATCGGGTGCACCATACATTTCGCAGATTTTTATATACTCCTCCGGGTGCATTTAAAATATATAATGGGAGTCTTAAAAGCCCAGCTGATATCAAACAATAGTGAATACCAGCACTAATATTAGAAAGGAGGCTGCAAGCAGATAAGCATATATTTAAATAGACAGGCTTGCTAATCATCATTTGCAGTTTACATAATAATTAAATTATTATGACTTTAGATAGCGTTGCTTAAAGCATAACGCATTACAACTTTGTTGTACTTCTGTAAAGATTCTTACGAATTTAATTCAACTCACCAACAAACAGAAATCTATTAAGTTCGTTTTGTTGGTGAAAACCCCCAAATTAGAAAGAGTATGATTATTAAAAACCAACCAATGGCTTAAAGTATTCGCAGGTAAATGGAATGAATGATATTATTGATAGTTATTTGATAATATTCAAAACCTCTCTCCTGTTGCCTTCTTTTTTTAAAGAAATATGCACCCAGGAAAAATTAAATTCATTTATTAACTGGTCAAATTCAATACCGCTGTTTTTTATTTTTGTAAAAAAATCTTTGTTGTTTTTTTCACTTCCAAAATCAACATCGGCTGCCATACCCTTCATGTGCTGGCTTGTCTTTGATCCTCCTACCGCCTTATTCAAACGTGGGCAACGGTAGCCACTGCTTAAAAACAAAGGCTTGTTGCCATTTATCTCCCTGAGTTTTTCAAGCAGATTAACAGACAAGTGTTTCAGGTTTTCAATTATTTCTGGTGGCGGATCAAACTGTTCGGTGATTTCTTTTCGTGTAGCAGTCTGGCTGGCTAACAACTCATGTAATGTAAAATGAAGTGAAAGTTTTGGTGATGCTAATGGAGATGGCATATAATTAATTTTTGGTGTATTAAATATAATCTGTTTTGTTATTTAATGATGAAATAATATTGGTCATTCAACTTTATCCATCAACTCACGGAGACTACCTGGATTATTTTTGGAATTGTAGTCTGCCTCGCCTTGAGATAGGTTGAATACAAAATCAACCAAGCTGGAACTTAAAGACCCGCTTTCTTAAATCACATTCTTTTTCCCAATCTTATTTTTCACCGGCCTCACTGTATAACCTTCTTTTCTCAATAACTCAATTACGCCAGCCATGCCGGGCAAATGCCCTGCCCCAACTGCAATTGTAACCGGCCTTTCGTGCATAATAGTTTTTAATTTCTTTACCCAGTTCCTGTTGCGGTTATTCAACAGTACATCTTCATACTCCCCCATACCGTCTTCGCTTTTTTTAATAAACGCTTCTAATTTTTCCAGGTCCTGTTCTTTATAGGCTTCCATCATTTCATTAAATTCTTTACCGGCTGCATTTTCATCCCCGGTTGTAGTTGTATATTTTAATAATTGCTCAGCTTGTACTTTATAAGGTATGCTGTCAAAAATGCTCATCTGGTAAGCCATCGTTTCTAATCCTTCAATTCTTTTCTTTTGTTTTTTTGCTTCCATCATTATCAACTGCTCCATTGCCACCGGTGTGCCGCAGGGCAAACCTGTTTCTAATAAAGTAGATGATGCCAGTAAGGGTTTATAAGTTTCCAGTACAGAAAATGGCAGCATGGTTTCTTTACTTTCAATAAACTCTTTTACTTTTTCATAATCTTCTTTACTCAGCAAATCGGCCAGCGTGGTGTCGTTCTTCATTTTCATATTCTTCATGGCGCCGAGTATTTCAAAAAGATTGTCCATGTCTAATTCTAAATAAACCCTGTCTGTGTTTTCAATTGCAGCAAGTAAACTATCACTCAGCACAGCATCATCTTTGCAAAGAATATGCATAGTGCCAAAGAGATAAGAAGGTTTTTCCAAACCATTGCCGCTGATTTGCCAGAGAAGGCTTTTTTCTAATTGCTTTTTTTGAGTTTGGGCAAAAGATGAAGTGGCGGCCAGAGCAAGAAAAGAAATAAAGAATCCAAAACGGAAAGCTTTCATAATATTAAAATTTATTTTTCAATTTTATTTTACCACAGCTTCCTCCCCATACATCTGATCTTTAAATTTCAATGATGGTGAAGGAATGAAACTGCCAATGCCAAGATCGTTCCATTTTTTATCTACTGCCAAAATTGTAGCATCATCCGCCACAATGATATTGGGCCAGTCGCGGTGAAAATCATCAAACTCCCTGGTTTTTCTTGTGCCATCAAAACCCATGCAGGATGAGTTCAGAGTCGGGAGTCGGGAGTCGGAAGTAGGTCGTTTACAGAGGATGTGATCTCTTTTGGGATCAAGGTTATTACAAAAACGCCACAGTGCAGTTGTCAAATCATTTGCATCTACTGTATGCTCCACATAAAGAATCATCTTTATTCCTTCCGTTTCTTTCATTTCACAAATTTGTCCGTGCAGTTCCTTAATATGTCCTTTTCTGTTTTTTTCTATAGAAATTACCAGGCAGGGAATATCTTTTTTTAATAAAGTACTGTTTACTGTTTTTATCTCTGAAAATTTTTCTTGCAGAAGTGAACCAATTATTAATTGATAATTATTAATTATTAATTCATATCCATCTTCAACTTCTTCGGGATATTTAAAAGTACCATCAATACACATCTTACCTCCAAAGCCCATCTTGCTGCAACTATGATCCAGCACATCCATCGGCCCCTGCGAAAAATAAATATCAGTTGCAGGATTCAGATTTTTAAAAACAACCTGCGCCAATTTTAAATAATCACTGATCTGTAATGACTCTTCGCTGATCCCTCCGCCAGTTGGCGGAGGCGGGGGGGCTGCCAGAACTAATATTTTATTAAACATCATTTGTCCGGCGCCCCACATGGCATTCATTACTTTTTGTCCCTGGCCGGCATAATCTTTTTTAATTTTTGCAATAACAAGATTATGAAACACACCTTCCACCGGCATATCCATATCCACAATTTCCGGTATCAATGTCATTTTAATAGGCGCTAAAAAAATTCTTTCGGTTGCTTTGCCCAGCCATGCATCTTCCTGTGGTGGTATGCCAACAATAGTAGCTGGATACACCGCATTTTTTTTATGAGTAATCGCCGTGATATGAAACCGCGGATACCAATCGGGTAATGAATAATAACCGGTATGATCTCCAAATGGCCCTTCCCAGATCAATTCATCATTGGGATCTACATAGCCTTCAATAATAAAATCAGCATCGGCAGGCACTTCCACTTCTGGTTGCGTAATACATTTTACCAACTCCACTTTTTTCTTTCTTAAAAAACCGGCGAGCATATACTCATCTACATTTTCCGGCAATGGCGCAGTGGCAGAATATGCATAAACAGGATCGCCACCAAGAGCAACAGCTACAGGCATTCGCTTATTCAGTTTTTTATATTCTGCAAAATGTTTGGCTGAAACTTTATGCTTGTGCCAGTGCATGCCCGTAATAGTTGGAGAATAAATCTGCATCCTGTACATACCTACATTTCTTATTCCGCTATTAGGATCTTTTGTATGAATGACAGGCAATGTAACAAACGGTCCTCCATCTTTTGGCCAACAGGTAATCACAGGAAGTATTGTAATGTCTGGTTCTTTCATCACTATTTCCTGACATTCACCCCTACCATGTTTTACCGTTGGCATCCAGGAAGCAAATTGGCTGAGTTTGGGAAGAAGTTTTAATTTATCAAGTATTCCTTCTTTGGGCGATGACAGCATTTTAAAAAGTGATTCGATTTCTTTGGCCACATCATCAAGATGATTAACACCAAGAGCCATGCACATTCTTTTTTCGCTGCCGTAAGCATTCATTAAAACAGGAAAGGTGTAGCCGGTATTTTCAAAAAATAAAGCTTTGCCGCCACCGGGTTGTTTACTCATTCGGTCAGTAATCTCTGCTATCTCCAATTTGGGATCAACATAAGTTTTTATGCGAAGCAACTCTCCTGCTTTTTCCAATGCGTCAATAAAATGCTGCTGATTGCGGTAGGCCATTTAGTAAAAATGAAATTCAAAGTTAACCTGCAAAGTTCAATTGACAATAGACGATTGACAATGGACAATGGACAATGGACAATTTGCAACAAGCAAGTAAGTTGAAAAACTATAATGGTACAGAAGGACAACCGAGTTTATTTTTTTTACCTGAAATTCTGTATGCTCCTCCTCCACCGTTTCCATTTCCAATTCGGAAAGAAATATTTAATCCGGTGAAATAATAGGTGTCCTTTTGAGCAGCACTACCTCTTTGTGTGTCTTTGGTTGGATATACAGGATTGCCACCTGTGATTTCATCGCCGCGGTAGGCAAGTTCAGTTGCTACTGGTCCTTTTGCAATCAGCAGATCATTAAAATCTGCATAGCTGGTACTTACATCATCGAGGTAATCGGTAAATATTTTTCGAAAGCCGAATTCAAATCCGATTCTCAAATTTTCATTTACTGCAAATTTTATTCCGCCACCAAATGGAATAGCCGGTTGTAAAAGTGAATACGGTTTTTTATTTGCATAAATTCCCTGCCCTTCGGTGCTGAGTGGGTTTAAAAATATTTTCCGGTTTATCGTATCGTAAGTGTAAGGATTGAAATGAAACAAAGCAAGTCCGGCAAAAGCATAAGGTGAAAATCTTTTTTCATTCAGGTTGAATAAATAAAATTCTGCAACGATACTGAATTCAGAAATGGCAGATTCAAAATGCAGGTTGCGTAACTTAAGTACTGTTTTGGTATTATACCTGTCACTGCCATTTACACGGGCAAAATTAAATGCGCCTCTGAGCAGCAGTTGATCGAAAAGTTCATAATGAACAGTAACGCCGATAAAACCATTGGTTTGTTTACCTACATAAAGTTTTTCCAGGAGATCTCCATTATAATTGGCAAGGCCGCCGGCAATGCCCACCTGAAACCGTTGTGCCACAGAATTTGTGAGCGATGAAATAAACAGGTATATGAAAAGGATAATTCTCACTTAAAGGTTTTCTTACAAAAGCAAAAATAAGGCCTGAAATATTGATAAACCATTACATTTATGGATTATCATATCAGATGAATCTAAATGAATGCACCGTATAATTCAACCAATGCTTATGAGGGTAATTGTTTTAGTCATAATATTTGTTTTTTTGCTGATTAAAACCCAGGGGCAGCAAACTTTAGAAATACCTGAATTCAAAAACTTAAATTCTGATGACAAGTATCCCACAAATACAATCCTGGCAACATATACAAATAATTTCGATATTCTTATTTCATTAAAAGGATATAGTGC
>JANOJO010000156.1:0-3213 GCA_031418795.1 Bacteroidota bacterium
ATCTGCTGCATCTAATGTACCAAGAATATGCAGCAATGTACTTTTGCCCGAACCCGACGGACCAACTATAGACACGACCTCGCCTTTCTGTATTTCAAGATTTACACCTTTCAGTACCTCCACCTGTCCATAACGTTTATAAATATTTTTTCCGGTTAACATGCAGCCTTTATTATGTTTCAGTTATCAAATATCAGCAAACCTTACCCATAATCAAAAAGACATCCTCATCGCATTGATGAATTTTAAGAAACCCTTTATTCCAGGAATAAAACCAGATTTGGAAAATTCGTTAATAACCCTACATTTGCGGAAATTTAGGGGGGTAGGTAAGTGAGAAAAATTATAAACCGATTCCTGGAAATATAAAAAAAGAAAACAATGTTTTGGACCTTAGAATTAGCATCCTACCTTGAAGAAGCACCCTGGCCTGCTACTAAAGATGAGTTGATAGATTATTCCATCCGCAGCGGTGCGCCACTTGAAGTGGTGGAAAACCTGCAGGAACTGGAAGACGAAGGCAGCGAAGTTTATGAAAGTATTGAAGACATCTGGCCCGATTACCCCAGCCAGGAAGATTTTATGTTTAATGAAGATGAGTATTGAGGAGGCTTCGAGCATTTAGCTTCGAGCTATGAGTCTTATAATTTTGAAGTCCCGCTTTTTGCAGGGCTTTTTTTACAAGAAAAATTTTTGTTGCGATTATTATTTTCTTCCTGTGGCTGCCCAAAAAATGCCGGCATATAAATGATTTAAGAAAGTTTCATCGCTGTAGATGGTAGGCAAATGACCAAGTGCAGTATAAAAAGAACGGCCACCATCATAATTATGATACCAGGCAATGGGATGCAGTTTACCCATACCCTCTCCAATATTATCTCCCCATTTTACTTTCGGATTGTAAGTGGTTTCATCAACAGCAAGTATAGTATTCAATCCTGAAATTTTATCGGCGCTGAATTCATACCATTCATCCGTCCACAATTTATTATTTGCAAAACCCTGCAGCCCGGGAAATTTTGCATCAAGCACATTCAATGCAGCTGTTTGAATTACCGGATGAATTTTAAACATTCTGCCAACTAATTTTGTGTACCAATCCCAATCATACTCCGTATCCGAAGCGCTGTGAATGCCCACATATCCTTTTCCTGATTGAATAAACCGCTCCATTACTTTTTGCTGCGTGCTGTCAAAAATATCTCCTGTGGTATTTAAAAAAATGATTACCTGAAACTGTTCAAGGTATTTATCATTAAAGCCATTGGGATTTTCCCACAACACCACATCAAAAAAATTTTTTACACCCAGTTCTTTAATTGCTAAAACACCTGAATGTAACGATTCGTGATGCCAGCCCCTGGTTGTGGTTACTAATAATGCTTTGAATTGTTTTTGTTGCGCTACAGCATTTATGCCAAGCGAATTTTGGAGGAGTAGTAAAACAAATAAATATTTTCCGGCTTTCATGTTGTCATTTTTTTTAAGATAAATAAGATTAAACAAGTCCAGATTTATTTTTCCATCTGTTCAATAACAGCCTGCGTTACACCGGTAAATGAAAATCCACCATCATGAAAAAGATTTTGCATGGTTACATATTTTGTAAAATCGCTGAACAGCGTTACACAATAATTTGCACAATCTTCTGATGTTGCATTTCCCAAAGGACTCATCTTCTCAGCATAATTTATAAATCCATCAAAACCTTTTACACCGCTGCCGGCAGTTGTTCTTGTTGGTGATTGAGAAATTGTATTCACTCTTACTTTCTTTTTTACACCATAGTTATATCCAAAACTTCTTGTTACACTTTCAAGCAAAGCTTTTGCATCAGCCATTTCATTATAATCAGGAAATACTCTTTGCGCAGCGATGTATGTAAGCGCCACCACACTTCCCCATTCATTCAGTGCATCCATATCCCAGGCAGTACGCAGCACACGGTGAAGGCTCATGGCAGATATGTCAAGCGTTTTTGCATTCCATTCATAATTTATTTCTGTGTAGGGTTTTCCTTTACGCACATTTATACTCATACCAATTGAGTGAAGTATAAAATCAATTTTGCCGCCAAAATGTTCAATTGATTTTTCAAACAGGTTTTTTAAATCATCCATATTGGTTACATCAGCTCCAATTACAGGTGCATTGCCGCAGGCCGCTGCCAGTTTATTTATTTCTCCCATACGCAAGGCAACGGGGGCATTGGTTAAAACTAACTGTGCTCCTTCATCAAAACATTTCAAGGCTGTTTTCCAGGCAATGGATTTTTCATCCAATGCGCTGAAGATGATTCCTTTTTTTCCATTCAAAAGATTATTTGACATAGCAATTTATTTTGTGGCGGTAAAAATAAGAAGTTATTTTTTTGGCAACGGATAAAACCGTGTAATTGTAAATATGAATAATGCTGAATATGCCAATGCCAGAATCACACTTAAAAAAAAATAGAGCATTAGTCTTGCAAAAGATTCTTTTGGCCGGGTTATTTTTATCATCCACTTATTTAAATAATAAGCAGGGATGACAACAATAACTATAAAAAATAAAATCCAAACAGGGTTAAGCGACATTGAAATAGGAATTTTATTCAACTAAAATATGCATCTGCTTAAGTTCCCCCGCCAGCTGGCGGGGACAGGGGCTGTTAATTTCCCACCATCTCCCTTGCATTTTCCATGGCAGCGGCAGTTGGCTTTTCTCCGCTTAGCATTTTTGCAATGGCCGTTATTCTTTCATCATTTGTCAGTCTGCGGATATTTGTTTTCACTTTGTCTTTCACTATTTCTTTATAAACAAAAAAATGAGCATCTGCCTTGCCCGCAATCTGTGGCTGATGTGTAATGCAAATGAGCTGCCGCTTTGCCGTTAGTTCTTTCATAATAATTCCTACCTGTCTTGCGGCTTCGCCGGAAATGCCTGTATCTATTTCATCAAAAATCATGGTAGGTAAATCAATCTTTTTTGCCACTAATGATTTTATGCAAAGCATCAACCTGCTCAGTTCACCTCCACTGGCTATTTTTTTTATGGGTAAAAATTGACCGGTTTTACCTGCCTCGCCGGCAGGAAGGTTTGCATCAAATAAAAAATCAATTGTATCTGCGCCGTATTCATTCAGGCGTAGAGACAGGGCATGCCCTGTCTCTACATGCCCTGTCTCTACGCGGATTTTTGCATTGGGCATGCCTACCTGCGCTAATAATTTAT
>JANOJO010000157.1:0-1597 GCA_031418795.1 Bacteroidota bacterium
CCATATGTTATTGTCTAATTGGCAGGAGTAATGTAACTCCCGGGTATCAATTAGCTATGGATACCGCAGCAACTTCTTCTCAGCAACAAGCCATTGAATTTATTGATAAAATAAAGGAATTGAGCCCCAGCCCATTTTGGCCAAATATTAAACCGTCCTTATTCCTGCAGAATTTAAAAACAAATATTCACAAACCGATAAGTATTTACCCAGGCAGTGGAACTAATTTTTGCGGGTATGGCGCTTTATCCTATTTATTATTACTGGATGACCCCTTAGGTTATGCAAAACTATTATTGCAATTATACAAAGAAGGAAAAGCATCGTTTGGGGATATCAATTTCAATCCTTCCCCTGCTGTAAAAAAAGCAGCTGGTTTGCTTAGATACAAAGGGGTTCTGGATATACGTCCTGCTGAACAAATGTGGTATTTATGCGTTGCCGATCATTTTAAAGGATACCTGAACATATTCAACAGAAAATATGAACCCGGTGATGAAGACAAATTCTGGGCGTCTGTTAATTATGCCAAGTTCAACAGAATGGTAAGAAAGCTCCTCTATTATAAAGTGAATGCGAGGGGCTCTGATCTTTTCCGTCCTAAAGTAGGCGACCTGTATGAGTACATAAGTACAAAAATGAAAACTGGTACAGTTGTTTTATTTATTAATAACAGGATAGTCCATAAAAGTAATCATGTAACCCTTAAACTGGGAGTTCCTACTCATTTTATCGTAGCAGAAAAAATCAGTAAGGAAAATGATGTCATCACTTTTGTTTATTGGGATTATGGCGGCAAAACCCAGTTACAGTTATCTACAGCTTTTTTTAAACGGATAGTTTTCGGAATTACTTCTTGTACTAAAAATGAAAATAATGCTGAGTAAGCTGGCAATAACAATATTATTTTCTGGAATGGCAGGATGTATTTTATCCTGCTCGCCCAAAAATATTTCGGCAAATTATTATTTCCGGAATGAAAAAGTGCTGGACAAGATAGAAGAATCGTTTAAAAAATTATACCAGCAACAACCGTTCACTATTGCCTTTACTGACAGGGATTTTAAAACCATTTCGCTTAAAATTATTACTGATACACTTAGCTACATTTACCAGTTTGACATAAATGAAAAGCGTCTGACCGATACCCTGGTTATTTACAATTTAAATGCGCCAAAGGTTATTGAATTAATTCAGCAAATGCAATCTATACATTGTGCATGGGTCAATAAACTGGATTATTATGTTGACGAAAAAAAGAATACTCTGATTTATATGTCTATAAAACCGGTGGCATTAAATGCACCCTTTTCTTATAAAAAATATTATACCCTCACTTATTTTCCTCAGCCCCAATATTTTGACAGCACAGGACAGCTGCTTGACAAAAGGAGACTCAATAGACTTCGAAAAATCAATGGAGAAATATTCAAAAGAATTAATGATAAGGTATGCTATACTATTTCAGGAAATTTCAGGTGATGTCGGCAAAGGCTATTCTTTGGCAGTATCAAAAAATGTAGAACCCACAAATGACGATGTTTACAGAGAAAAATAACGCTTTTTTTTACAACAGCATTATTTTTTCTATAATTAA
>JANOJO010000158.1:0-1566 GCA_031418795.1 Bacteroidota bacterium
TTACACTGTTCATGTTGTGCGCATGTACTATTTTGATTTTAATTCTTCGAATGTTTTACGTGTATTATGCTCTATATCTATAAATACATAAATCAAATTAGTACATGCGCACAACATGAACAGTGTAAAAATTAAATAAAATCTGATTTTTTTTACGGTTTTGCTGAACAATAATTTGGCTGTAATGTCTCGCCCTGAAATAGGTTGACTAAAAATCAACCATTATGGACTTAAAAGAACAGATCATTTTAGAGTACCTGCAGCAATACCTGCCCGTTAATACACTGTTACCAAACCCTTCTTTTAACTTAAAAAGTATTAAATTTGAACCATGGAAGCAATTAAGATAGAGATACTGAATCCAAAGGCCCTTAAATTAATTAAGGGCATGCAAGACCTTAATTTAATTAAGGTAAGTGATGCGCCTGCAACAAAGTTTAAAGCTTACCTAAAAAAAATGAGACGCAATTCAACTACTGCACCAAGCTTAATGGAAATTACCAAAATTGTTGAAAAGGTAAGATCAGCCCGCTATGCCAAAAAATAACTTTGTACGGCTTATAATTGATACAAATATCTGGATCAGTTTTCTTATTTCTGATAACCATCGCAAACTCGACAATTTACTTTCACATCCTGAAACTAAAATTCTTTTCAGCACTGATTTGCTGGACGAAATAGACAGAGTTTCAATATTCCCCAAATTAAAAAAATATTTTTCTGCACATGCAGTTGAAGAAATGCTCTTAACCCTGGAAGATTATATTGACCTTATCGAAGTCAAAAGCAAGGTTAATATTTGCAGGGATTCTAAAGATAATTTTTTATTAGCGTTAGCCAAAGATGGCAAGGCTGATTTTTTAATTACCGGCGACAATGATCTACTTACATTAAAAATGTTTGAAAAAACAAAAATCATCACGTTAACAAATTTCCTTGAAGAGTTAAAACAATACCGCAATTTAAAAAGTTGACAGGCTGAGTAAAACTGCTTTATCCTGCAAGGAATTTAACCAAATGCAAAACAATTAAGCAATGGCAAATAAAAAACTGTTATCAGCAAAACAAAGTGAAGAGCTGCTCAAAACATTAAAAGCCCGTTTTGAGAAAAACATGAACCGCCATAAAGGTATTGAATGGGCCAAAGTACACGCAAGGCTTTCTGCGCCGGCTGGCGCAGAAAAACTATGGTCGCTGAATGCAATGGAAGAAACCGGTGGCGAACCGGATGTTATTGGTTATGATAAAAAAACTAGTGAATATATTTTTTATGATTGTTCGGCCGAAAGTCCTGCTGGCCGCAGAAGTATTTGCTACGACCATGAAGCATTGGAGAAAAGGAAAGAACATAAACCGGCAGACAGTGCCGTTGAAATGGCGGCTGACATGGGCATTGAACTTTTATCGGAAGAGCAATATCGTGCATTGCAAAAGCTTGGAAAGTTTGATACTAAAACATCAAGTTGGGTGAAAACACCTTTTGCTATCAGAAAACTTGGTGGTGCAATCTTTTGTGATTTTCGCTTCGGCACTGTATTCACGTATCACAACGGTGCAGAATCTTAC
>JANOJO010000159.1:0-8477 GCA_031418795.1 Bacteroidota bacterium
TTTCTCAATTTCATTAGCAATAAACTCATCAATCAAAAAAACATTGCTGGCTAATTGTTTTGCATTTTCTAATTGTTCATCGTCCGCAAGGTCAACATACTCATCACGAAAAGTGAGGATGGCAGAAGGTTCAATACCTATTAACGGGCTGTCTGCAGTTATCAGCGGATGAAGCAGAGCAATATTTTTATTTGCAATTTCTTTTGCTTTTCTAATAAGTCCTTTCGAAAGCCATGCTCTTCCGCTTTCAATATGCTCAGGAATAATTATTTCATAACCTAATTTTTCCAGTAACTGAATTGCTTTGATGCCAATCTCAGTGTCATTATAGTTTGTAAACTCATCACAGAATAAAAACACTTTGCCCCTATCCCCTGAAGGGGGATTAAGAATCTTGTTTTTAGTGTACCATTTTTTTAAAGTAATTGAATGCAGAGTGGGCATATTTCTTTTCGCAGCAAACCCACTCAGTTTTTTTATAATATTACTAACGCTTTTATTCGTCATCATAAAATTATAAATGCCAGGAGCTATAGAACCTAACTTTGCCGAAGCGCTGAAATTAGCAATCAACTTCGACCTGAAAGGAACTCCGTTTGCATCATAATAATGCTGCATAAATTCTGCTTTTAGTTTCGCCACATCCACATTGCTGGGACATTCAGATTTGCAACCTTTGCAACTCAGGCACAAATCCATCACTTCATATATTTCTTTATGGTCAAACCGGTTGAGTTTATCTGAATTGGTAAGAAACTCTCTTAAAATATTTGCCCTTGCCCTTGTAGTATCTTTTTCATTTCTAGTAGCCATAAATGATGGGCACATAGTACCACCTGACAATTCAGTCTTCCTGCAATCTCCACTGCCATTGCATTGCTCTGCATGTTGCAGCACATCCTGGTTATGAAATCGAAATATGGTTTTGAAAGCAGGAGTCTGCTGGCCGGGTTTGTAGCGCAGCATCGTATTCATTGATGGAGTATCAACTATCTTATTCGGATTAAAAATATTTTCCGGGTCCCAGGTTTGTTTTACTTCTTTTAATAACTGATAATTTTTTTCACCTACCATTTGTTTGATAAATTCTCCTCTTAATCTTCCATCACCATGCTCACCGCTCAAAGAGCCATTATATTTTTTTACCAGTGTAGCAATTTCTTCAGCAATGTTTCTGAATAGCTGGTTACCTTCTTTTGTTTTTAAATTAATGATAGGCCTCAAATGTATTTCACCCGAACCGGCATGTGCATAATGCACTGAATACAAATTATACTTCTTTAAAATTTCATTGAAGTCACGGATATAAGCAGGCAGGTCGTTTACATCTACTGCTGTGTCTTCAATTACAGGCACGGCTTTTTCATCGCCGGGCAAATTTGCTAATAACCCAAGACCTGCTTTTCGCAGCGTCCATATTTTTTTAGTGTCATCACCAAATAATAAAGGGAAATAATAACCGAGGCTTGCAGCCCTCATATCAGCTTCCACTTGTTTTGCTAACTCAATTATTTCATCCCTGTTTGTTCTGGCAAATTCAATAACAAGAATAGCCCCCGGGTCGCCCTGTACAAAAAAGCGGTTTTTAATCTGCTCTTTATTTTCTTTGGTGCATTCAAGTATATAATGGTCTATCAGTTCGCTGGCGCTGGGTTTATATTTTAATGCAATTAAGTTTGCCCGCAACGATTCATCAATAGAATTAAAGTGCACGCAGAGCAAACCAACTTCTTTTGGTGGCAGCGGTACTACATTCAGTTTTATTTCTGTAATAAATGCCAGTGTGCCTTCGGAGCCAGCAATCAGTTTACAAAAATTAAAATCTTCTTCACCGAAAGTGAATGGCGCAGATTCTAATAACACATCAATTGCATAGCCCGTATTTCGCCGCTCCACAGATTTTTTGGGGAACTCTTTTCTTATCTCCAACTGGTTATCGTAATTACTCAGTATGCTGCGGACAGATTTATAAATTTTAGATTCTAAATTATCGCCTTCGCATTTATTATGAAAATCATCAATGCTTATTGATGTAAATGTTGCTTCGCTGCCATCACTTAATAATGCTTTTACTTCCAGCAAATGTTCACGGGTGCTTCTGTAAACAACTGAATTGGAGCCGCAGGAATTATTACCTACCATCCCACCAATCATTGCACGGTTGGCTGTAGAGGTTTCCGGCCCAAAAAACAAACCATGTGGTTTCAAAAACATATTCAACTCATCACGGATAACACCCGGCTGCACACGAACCCATTTTTCTTCCGCATTCAATTCTATAATTTGTGTAAAGTGTTTCGATACATCCACGATAATGCCATTACCCACCACTTGCCCGGCCAGCGATGTACCGGCAGTACGGGGAATCAGTGAAGTTTTTTCTTTTCTTGCAAATGCAATCAGTTGTTTAATATCATCAATAGTCTTTGGAATGGCTACTGCCAGTGGCATCTCCCGGTAAGCGGATGCATCGGTAGCATATAAAATACGCATCGTATCATCATCAAAAAAATCTCCTTCAAGTTGCCGGGCTAACTGCTTCAGTTTTTCCTTCATTAGCTGTGTACTATTTGTTCGGGGTCGCCAAAAATAGTTCCTTTTGGTGTTTTTAAGATTGAAAATATACTCTTTTAATTCAGGATTGTACAGGACACAAAAGCTGCGCTAAAGCCATTACTTTATACACTAAAAATTTGCTCATATGAATAAACTCTCCGGCTATTTTATACACATCTTTTTTATTAGCTGTTTTTTTATAATTCAATTATCAGTTTTTGCCCAACCCGTTTTGGAAACCGGCGGACAAAAAATGCCCGATGAATGGATTGACAAAGACACACATCATAAAATAGTAAAGCTTACCCGGAAAGAAGGCAGCAACTACAGTTTTTACTTTCACAACAATCCTTTTATCGGCAATAAAATGGTATTCTATAATACTTCGCCGCAAAAAGCAGAAGAACAGGCAGCCAAAGTAGAAATCAGTAATACCAGTGCAAGGAACAGGCAGATTTATTCTGTTGATTTAAAGACGTTGAAAATTGAGCAGCTTACAAATCATACATCTGCTATGAATGGTGAGATAGTATCAGCTAAAACCAAAGAGATTTTTTTCCAGGTAAAAGACAGTGTGTTTGTTGTAAATGTGGATACAAAAAAAGAAACACTGGTTTATGTTTTCCCGGAAGATTTTAAAGCAAGCATAACCGCTGTGAATGCTGATGGTACTTTGCTGGGTGGCGCTAAAAGCAGTGATGAAGAAAAAGAGTTATTCAAAAAGTACCCAAACAAATCAAGCTATTTCAATATTATTTACGAAGCAAAACTCCCCCGTACATTATTTACTATTGATATAAAAAACAAACAGCTTAATAAATTACATACTGATACTGCATGGTTGAATCATGTACAGTTTTCAGCAGCAGACCCCAACCTGCTGATGTTCTGTCACGAAGGGCCCTGGCATAAGGTGAACAGAATTTGGGCAATTGATGTGAAGACAAAAAAGATAACGCAAATTCATAAACGAATTATGGATATGGAAATAGCCGGGCATGAATGGAGCAGCGCTGATGGAAATATTATCTAGTATGATTTGCAACAACCACGCAGCACCACTTTTTTTATTGAAGGGCATCATATGAAAACCGGTGAAAAAACAAAATACGAGTTACAAAGAGATGAATGGAGCATTCATTTCAACAGTACAAAAGATAATAAATTGTTTTGCGGTGATGGTGGCGACGCCGGCCAGGTAGCAAGGGCAAAAGATGGCATGTGGGTTTATTTATTTACTCCTGATGGTAAGAAATTTATTTCTGAGAAATTGGTTAACATGAAAAATCATAAATACAGTTTAGAACCGAATGTGCATTTCAGCCCTGATGAAAACTGGGTTATATTCAGAGCAAACTTTGAAGGAGAAACAAATGTATATGCTGTAGAGATTAAGAAAAGCAAAGCACTTTAATTTACAATCACACCTGTTAATACTTCCTGTAAAATGAAGAAATTATTATTGATAGTACTGGTTAGTTTTTTTTTATTTAACCTGCATGCACAAATAAAATGGCCGGCTATAACGCAGCAAACAAAACCATGGACAAGATGGTGGTGGGAAGGTAGCGCAGTAGATAAGCCCAATTTAACAGCGGCTATGCAATTATATCAACAAGCCGGATTGGGTGGTTTGGAAATAACACCTATTTACGGAGTTAAAGGCACAGAAGAAAAGTTCATTGATTTCTTATCGCCAAAATGGGTGGATATGCTCATGCATAGTTTGAATGAAGGAAAGCGATTAGGGCTTGGTATTGATATAGCAACAGGTACAGGCTGGCCATTTGGCGGACCATGGGTTGAAGAAAAAGATGCAAGTAAATATATCGCTTATAAAACGTATTCATTGAGTGAAGGAGAGAGGTTGAAAGACACTATTCAGTACAGGCAGGAAAGTTTTGTACGAACTGCCAATGGTAAGCCGTTGAAAGTTGAACAGGTTCTTTCTCCTGTGTCTCTCAATAAAGATTTACAAGCAATGGCACTTGACCAGGTGCGGTTTGATGTGATGCTGCCCTTACATTTATTAATGGCTTATGATGAAAGTGGTAAGGCATTTGATGTTACTAAAAATGTAACTAATGGAAAATTAAATTGGTCTGCTGCGGCAGGAAAGTGGAAATTAGTTGCTTTGTTCCAGGGCTTACATGGTAAAATGGTGGAAAGAGCTGCACCCGGCGGTGAAGGAAATGTGATTGACCATTTTAATGCACAGGCATTGAAAAATTATTTAACAAAATTCGATAAAGCTTTCGCCGGTAAAAATATTTCATCGCTGCGAAGTTTTTTTAATGATAGTTATGAAGTGGATGATGCAAGAGGGCAAAGCAACTGGACACCTGATTTCTTTAATGAATTCAAAAGCAGGAGAGGGTATGATTTAAAAAATGAACTGCCTGCATTATTCGCCACTGATAATTCCGACAAGCACACAAGAGTGTTATATGATTTCAGAGAAACTATTTCTGATTTGCTGCTGGAAAAATTTACAAAGCCCTGGCATCAATGGGCAAAGACAAAAGGAAAACTAATCCGCAATCAAAGTCACGGCTCTCCTGCCAACATTTTGGATTTATATGCTACGATTGATATTCCTGAAACTGAAGGAACAAATCTTACACGTTTTAAGTTCGCCACTTCCTCTTCACATGTAATGGGAAAGTCGCTGGCATCTGCTGAAGCTGCTACCTGGTTGAATGACCATTTTCTTTCTTCATTGGGTGATGTTAAATTGATACTGGATAAATATTTTCTCGGCGGTGTTAATCATATTTTTTATCATGGTACTAATTACTCACCGCAAAGCGAACCATTCCCCGGCTGGTTATTTTATGCGGCGGTACATTTTACACCAGCCAATCCTTTCTGGAAAGATTTTGGAACGCTGAATGCTTATGCTGCAAGATGCCAGAGTTTTTTACAGGCAGGTAAACCGGATAATGATGTGTTATTATATTTTCCTTTTGCCGACAGGAATAATCAACCATCAAGAGGTGGTATGCTTCACCATTACGATGGTATGGAAGGTTTTGACGGAACATCATTTAATAAATCAGCGGAAGAAATGCTGGAGATAGGCTATAGCTGGGATTTAATAAGCGATAAACAAATTCAGCTATTGCAATTTGCAGGGGGAAAAATAAAAGCTCAAGGTGGTAATTATCAAACTATCGTTTTAAGTGGCGTGAAATATTTACCATTGGCTACACTTCAGAAATTAGTTGCGTTGTCAAAACAGGGAGCACAAATCATTTTTCATGATGGTATTCCAAAAATGGTTCCGGGATTAGGTGACATAGATAATAAGCAAAAACAATTTGATGCGCTGATAGCAGAATTGCAATTTAAAACCACCAGTGCGCCGGGAGTAAATAATGCTGCAAATGGTAAAGGATTATTCTGGGAAGGGAAAGAGTTGAGATACCTGCTTGCAAATGCTGATGTAAGAAGCGAAGGATTTTTAGCAGAAGAAAAATTACAATTCATCCGTAGAAAAATTAATGGAGGTGAATATTATTTTATAACCAATGATGGGAAAACAACATTCAATAATTGGGTGTTGTTAAATACAAAACTGCAAAATGCTGTTTTGTTTGACCCGATGCAACAAAGAAGCGGCATTGCAAAAACAAGACAGGGAGATAATAATACATTGGATATTTTTCTGCAACTGGCACCTGGTGAATCATGCATTGTACAAACCAGCACAACAAAACCTTCAGGAAATAAATTTCCATATACTGAAACATCAGGCGATGCAATAGCAATTTCGGGCAACTGGGAATTAAAATTTTTATCCGGCGGGCCTGTACTACCACAAGCGACTACAGTTAATAACCTGCAATCATGGACAGCCTTAACTATTGACGGGGTAAAAGAATTTTCAGGAACAGCACAATACAGTATCAATTTCAAAAAGCCTTCAACCAGTGCAGATGCATGGTTACTGGATTTGGGTGATGTGAAAGAATCAGCAACTATTATATTAAATGGTAAAAAGATTGCAACATTAATCGGTCCATCTTATGCTGTTACTATACCAGCCGCACAATTAAAAGCTGATAACAAATTAGAGGTAATTGTAACCAACGGAATGGCTAACCGCATTATTGATTTGGATAAAAGAGGTGTGCAATGGAAAAAATTCTATAATATAAATATGTCAGCAAGATTAGCAGAGAACAGGGGAGCAGATGGTTTGTTCACTGCTGCTAAATGGCAACCTAAACAATCTGGCCTGCTAGGGCCTGTTACTATCACACCTTTAAAGCTGATAAAATAAATGAGCAGGTTGTTTTTATTTTTTGCTTTTTATCTTTTAGCAACGAATCTTCTTGCACAAAAAAATACTGCACCCAAACCATTATTTGATGACCCGGTATATCACGGCGCCGCCGACCCGGTAATTATTTATAACAAACAAAAGAAAATATGGTGGATGCTGTACACCAACCGCCGTGCTTCCATTGAAGATTCAACGGTGCAATGGGTGCATGGAACAAGAATCGGAATTGCTGAAAGCAAAGATGGAAGAACATGGAAATATAGTGATACAGCTAATATTAAATACAGACCTGATGAGGGCTATACACATTGGGCGCCAGACGTCATTGAACATAATGGAACCTATCACATGTATCTTACCTATGTACCCGGTACTTTCAAAGACTGGAACCATCCGAGAGTGATAGTTCATTTAACAAGTACTGATTTAAAAAACTGGAACTATCAATCAACCCTGAAACTGGTGAATGAAAAAGTGATTGATGCATCGGTATTCAAAGTGAATGATAGTTTATGGCGGATGTGGTATAACAATGAAAGAGACGGTAAAAGTATTTATTACGCCGAAAGTAAAGATTTATACAACTGGACAGATAAAGGAAAAGCAATTGTTGCAAGAGGTGAAGGACCTAAAACATTTTACTGGCAGGGAAAATATTTTATGATTATTGATGCGTGGAAAGGAATGGAAATTTTTTCATCAGATGATTTGCTGACATGGAAAAAACAAGCAACACGGATTTTAGAAAACTCCGGCAAAGGAAAAGACGACCAGGCTATTGGTGGGCATTGTGATGTGGTTGTAAATAATGGTAAGGCTTATGTTTTTTATTTCACTCATCCTGGGCGACAAAAAGATAAACCTGCTGCTAAAGGAAGTTTTGATGATAAGCGAAGTGTGATTCAATTGGCAGAACTTAAATATGAAAACGGAGAAATAACCTGTGACAGGGATGCGCCTGTTACAATAAAGCTAAAAAACCATAACCAATGAAGAAGTATGTAACCTCTTTTGCTATTATGTTGGCAAGTGTAATTGTTGTTGGCCAGCAAAAACAAATTCAATACCTCTCCGGCACTGACGCAACACATACGGTGCAATGGGATTTCTTTTGCACTGCCGGTCGCAATAGTAATGAATGGAAAAAAATACAAGTGCCGAGTTGCTGGGAGCAACAGGGCTTTGGAAATTATAATTATGGCCGTGATTATAAAACCAACGGAAAGAATGCAAGATTTTATGATGAGCAGGGAATGTATAAATACCAGTTCAAAGTTCCGGCTGCCTGGAAAGGTAAGAATATCAATATTGTTTTTGATGGCAGCATGACCGATACAGAAGTAAAGATTAATGGAAAGTCAGCAGGAGAAACTCATCGTGGTGCATTTTACCGTTTCAAATATGATATTACATCGCTTTTAGTTTTTGATAAACCCAATACACTCGAAGTAACGGTAAGTAAAATGAGCAGTGATGCAAGTGTAAACAATGCAGAACGACTGGCTGACTATTGGATTTTCGGCGGCATCTTTCGTCCTGTGTTTTTAGAAGCCACACCAAAACAGTTTATTGATTATGTAGGTATCGATGCAAAAGCTGACGGGAAGTTTGCCATGCAGGTTTGGACAAAAGG
>JANOJO010000160.1:0-2956 GCA_031418795.1 Bacteroidota bacterium
ATAAACCATTTTCGGAAGATGGCTGTTGTGAAAAAATTACAGGAGTACCGGTTTGTAACGGCACTTTAGTAAAAAACAAAAAAAGTAAAATACTAACTGCAAAAGGAAATCGTAAGAAGAAAATTATTTTCATAATTGAATAGATAGTAAGACTGGTTTTAAAATATGTAATCCATTTATATGGGTAGTTGAATAATAAATTCACTTCCCTCACCCTCTTTTGTCTCCACTTTTATTTCCCCACCATGTGCTTTTACAATATCATAACTTAATGACAACCCCAATCCTGTTCCCTGTCCTGTTGGTTTGGTGGTAAAGAAGGGTTGAAATATTTTGTCTCTAATCATAATATTAAGTTTATATTCTGGAGAGCCGTAGGCTCGAATCATTTTGTAACAACGGATTTTAATCCGTTGATTAATGACCTGCGCTTGGAAAGAGTGCCGTAGGCACGGTACATATCTATATCAGGTCTTGAAAAATATATTGCATATCATACTGCACTTTAAACTCTTTTAATAATTCCAGGTACTCTTCACGAAAGGTTTGAACTCTATGATGCTCCTCCTGATGTTGAATATACTTATAAACTGTATCCACCTCTTTTTGACTATATGAAAAAACACCATAACCTTCCTGCCATTCGAATCTTGCTGGCGTTAAGGAATGGTCATTGATGTATTTGGATGATTTTGCTTTTACTGTTTTCATTAATTCAGAAATGGAAACAACGGGTTTTAATCCAACCAAACAATGTATATGGTCTTCCACTCCGTTTACAATAATGGTTTTACAGTTAGCTTCATTGATTAAATTTCCAATTACTCCCAAAAGCTGACTTTTCCATAATTTATCAATTACGGCATTGCGATACTTAACTACAAAAACAGTTTGCAGATATATTTGATGATATGTGTTTGCCATTGTGGTTTGTTTATTTTTTATAAAATATGTGACGTGCCTACGGCACTCGTTTCCTATTTCGCCTTTCATTACAACGGATTGAAATCCGTTGTTACAATATTAAATCGAGGCTAAGCCTCTGCAACACTACAATTAAGCAACTGGTAACTGCATAATAAACTCTGCTCCCTCTCCCCGTCCGACCGGGTCATCCGGGCGGGCTTCCTTTGTCTCCACTTTCTCCAAAGGAGTTCTTACGGACAACTCACCACCATGTGCTTTTACAATATCATAGTTTAACAATAAAACCAAGCCTGTTAATCCCCGTTTTAGTTTATGCTAAAACGGAGTCTTGCAATTGCAGACCCCGTTGTTAAAATTACAATTTACATCAATCTATTATGCGTACTCTTCCTTCGCATGCTTTGCATAATCATCTATCAATTTTCTTTGCAAATCAAATGGCACAGCTTCATAACCATTATACGCCATGGTAAATCTTGCTTTGCCCTGCGTAATACTTCGCAATGCTGATGAATAACCATCCATTTCTGCCAATGGAACTTTTGCAAGAATTTTTTGAAAATGTCCATCACTGTCTATTCCTTCTACAATTGCCCGGCGGCTTTGCAAGTCTCCCATCACTGCACCGGTTAAATCATCAGGACATAAAACTTCAAGATGATAAATGGGTTCCAGTATCTGCGGGTCGGCTTGTTGAAATGCACTGCGGAATGCCTGCAAGCCTGCTATCTTAAATGATATATCATTGCTATCAACCGGGTGCATCTTTCCATCATACACACATACACGAATATCCCGTGCATACGAACCCGTAAGCGGGCCATTGTGCATTTTTTCCATTACCCCTTTTAATACAGATGGAAGAAAACGAACATCAATAGCGCCACCAACTATGCAATTATAAAAAACTAATTTACCGCCCCATTCCAAATCATGTGTATCACGGCCGCGAACATTAAAATCTTTTGGTTCGGGCATTCCTTCATACCAGGGTTCTATCCGCATATACACTTCGCCAAACTGCCCGGCGCCGCCACTTTGTTTTTTATGACGGTAGTTTGCATCAGCCATTTTACGAATCGTTTCCCTGTATGCAATGCGTGGCTTATCAAACTTCACTTCTAATTTATAATTGTGAATTATTTTCCATTTGGCAACAGCAAGGTGCATATCGCCCTGGCAATGTATTAATGTTTGTTTCAGTTCACCTGATACTTCTACTTTAAATGTCGGGTCTTCTTCACGCAACTGGTGCAATGCCTGCGAAAGTTTTTCCTCCTCTCCTTTTTTTGTAGATTCAATGGCCACTGTCATATTTGGAGCTGGAAATTCTATCGGTGGCAATTCATAATTTTTACCGCGAACATGCAAGGTGTTATTAGTATGTGTGTTTTTTAATTTTAAGGTAGCGCCAATATCACCCGCCACCAATTCATTTACCGAAGTACGTTTATTCCCTTCCACTAAAAACAGCTGATTTAGTTTTTCTGAAACGCCGGTTGTTTCATTTTCCAAATCCATTCCACTTTTTACAGTACCACTATAAACTTTAAAAAAAGAAAGTTCACCCACATGCGGTTCACTTACTGTTTTATAAATAAAAATACAGGCAGGCCCTCCTGCATCGCATGGCAATGAAATATCAGACTTTGTTTTTTGCGGCGGCATTTCATTTGCACTCGGGCATACATTGTCTATAAAGCCCATCAATCTTCCACTGCCCATATTCCTTTCTGCACTTAAACAGAACAAAGGAAATATATCATGATTGATCATTGCCTTTTTCATTCCTTCTTTTATTTCATCTTCATCCAGTTCGCCTTTATCAAAATATTTTTCCATCAGGCTTTCATCATTGCTTGCAACAGCTTCTACTAATTCTTTATGTAGCCGTTCTGCTTTTTCTTTTTCATCATCTGGTATTGCAAGTTTCTCCGGTTTGCCTCCGTTGTCTTTAAATTTATACAGGATCATTCGCAGCACATCAATTATTTCATGAAAGCCGGCACCAACTTGTTTTGGATATTGC
>JANOJO010000161.1:0-13435 GCA_031418795.1 Bacteroidota bacterium
CGGTTCCTTCGGCAATATCTGTTACCGAACTGTATTGCATGTTTTTCACCAATGGGTCAAACAGTTGAATATCATAGCCATCTTCCTTCAGCATGTTTACAATTTGTATGGCAGGGCTCTCCCGTATATCTTCACAATTACGCTTGTAAGTTGCGCCCAAAGCAATGATCTTTGGATGACTGATATGTTTTACCGCTTTCCTGATCTTTGCAGCTATTATCGATGGCATTTCGTCATTAATAATTCTTGCCATACTGATAAGCCTTGAATTATAAGGTGCCACTTCTTTTAAAAACCAGGGATCAACAGGTATGCAATGTCCGCCTACACCAATCCCCGGGTTTAAAATGTTTACCCTTGGATGTTTGTTGGCAAAATTTATCACTTCATTTATATCAACATCCAGGTCTTCGCATATCATGGCAAATTCATTGGCCAAAGCAATATTTACATCCCGATAGGTATTTTCCATCAATTTGGATAATTCGGCAACCGTATCAGAAGTTTTAAAAAGATTTCCTTTCACGAAAAACGAATATGCATATGCTGCATAATCCGCCGATGCTTCATCAATACCCCCAATGAGCCGGTCGTTCCAGATTATCTCTTTAAAAATATCGCCGGGCAGGATGCGTTCGGGACAATGAGCCAGGAAAATATCTTCGGGAACTTTCAGCGATGTAAGTTCCTCAAGCAGGCCTTTCACAAAATCTCTTGTGGTTAAAGGTGGAATGGTGCTTTCTATAATTATAAGATTCCCTTTTTTAAGTTTGGGAGCGATTGATTTTACGGCTTCTCTTACATAAGACAGATCAGCTACTTTTTTAAGATGATGAACAGGTGTGGGTACTGCAATAACAAAAACATCTCCTTCAACCGGTGTTACAGATGCCTGCAGGTTTTTTTGTACAGCCGGTTCGTGTAAAAGTTCATCCAGTTCTTTTTCATTTAATAAAAGTGTTTTGTCGTTGATGGCTTTTACGATATTCTCATTAATATCTACACCCACAACAGGCAGGCCGGCTTTTGCCCACATTAAAGCAGCAGGTAAACCTACATAGCCGGTGCCTATTACAATTATTTTAGGTTGAGAGGGGAACATTTTTTATTTATTAGTTGTAATTAATCCGGAATCGTTATTGAAATGCTGACCGAGTTTAAAAGATTCAAGCCTCAGATCAGACCACGCTTTTGAATTAAGGTTCGCATTATGATCACGCCAGGGATTTGAAGTATGCAGTTCTATCAGCGCCCTGTCTCTTAAAATTGAAACCGAAATAGCCGCCAGCCGTTTGATGGTTATTTCGGGCGGTAATAAAACATACCTGAAATGGGTATCGCCAATACTGGTATTGCGAAAAGAAAAAGAGCCGGCGCTCACTGCCCACATATCACCGGGCACAATATCAATGCATGCACCTGCATGTGCACAGGGTAATATCAGTGATGAACCGTTACAACCAATGGTCAGGTGGCTTTCTGCATACCTTTCACAATTTTTTATGGCATCCTCGTCCGAATGTTTTTCGAACCTGAAATCTTTTATCCATGAGGGCAGGTTGTCTTTCGTGCTGTCCATTCCTGCAATAGCAAAGTCGAGACCCGGTACCTGTTGCTTTAATTCATAGGCAAAACGGAGAACCCATTTTAAATGATAGCGGTTGCGTATAGAGTTTAAAATACCGGAAAATAATTTTCTTGTGATCCGGTTATCAATAATGCCCGGCAGTATTTTACGCCAGAACCTGTCGGTTCGCCATACAAAGGTAACAGTGGGTTTTTCCAGGCGCCGGTTCCATTCCTCCAGCGGAAAAGGTTTAACACCAGAGTAATCTTCGATCGAATAATCCAGGTCATCCGTTTGAACAAAGGAGCGGCACATATAAAGATCAGGAATGTCGTTTGTAAGTTGCTTCACCTGTACAGCCAGATCATTGTACCAATGGTGGGCATTGCCAAATGAAATATCTGCAACCCATACTTGTGCAGCACCATCAGGAACCAGCCAGCGCAAATTTTTCTGTACCAGTATCACCAGGTCAATATCATCCTGCTGTAAATACCACGATGCATTGAACAATTCAAAAAGACAATGGCCATAGCAATGATCTATACAATTTAATATGGCCGTTTTTTTGCGTAGTAAAGGGCGGTTCTTTTCTACGATAAGTGCAACCTTATCATCTTTTCTATCTAAAAATGCTTCTACATATCCTTTCAGGTACCAGTTATCATAGGGCAGGTCATCTGTGCGTAAACCGCTGTGTTCCTCAATTATGCCGGGGTAAAATAATCCTGCATTAACCGGCATCTGTTTATAATAACTTTTGTTACACGAAGGACATTTGGCATACACCACATTATGAATTCCAGTGATAAAAAAATCCTGGCTTTCAATTTCAACCTTACAATTACTGCAATAAACAGTTACATCCGGTTTGGGTGATAGGGCTATAAGTGAAGATGACATAGTGCCTGAGTGTGAAATTGGACTATAAAAATTTGTAAACTCCGTTTATAAGTTGTTGCTGCGATGGATAACTAATGAGTACGGCATTGTGTGGCCGCTGAAATACGAACATGCTGCCGGCGGCTACTGCAGATGCTCCATTTTGAACAGCCGGATAAAATTCATTTATATCTGCCGCCCCGCCACATGCTATTACCGGAATACTCAACCCGTTGCTTACATTCTTTATTAATGCAAGATCATAGCCTTGATAAGTACCATCCCTGTCAATTGAATTCAACATTATTTCTCCTGCACCGGCTTCCTGCATTTGCCTGGCAAAAATTACCGGATCTGCATTTGTATTTTTAGTTCCGTTCTTCACAAATACTTTATACTTCCCAAAAATATTTTTCTTTACATCCAGCGAAACCACAACACTCTGACTACCCACAATGTCTGCAGCCGTTGTTACAAAACCAGGATTATTGATTGCCGTATTATTAACGATAATTTTTTCAACTCCCAAATAGAACAATTTTTTTATTTCATCTATTGTAGTGATCCCACCTCCGTATGCCAAAGGAATAAATGCCTCACCTGCAATTTCTTTTATTTTTTCAAAGTTTGGTGGGCGGTTTTCACGGGTAGCGTCAATATCAAGCACAACAATTTCATCAATTTCCTTTTCATTGAAGATCTTAACTGCATTTATCGGGTCTCCAACATATTTGTACTTTTTAAACTTAACAGATTTTACAAGCCCTCCTTTATGAATTAATAATACCGGTATAACCCTTATCCTGTGCATTAATAATTTTCAGCAAAATTTTTAAATAACTGCATACCAAACCTGTGGCTTTTTTCCGGATGAAACTGTACACCAATTATATTTTCTTTCTCTATACCTGCTGTAAAATCATAGCCATAACGGGCACTTATCAGTTCGTCATTTTTATCTGTAAGCATTACATGATAAGAATGAGCAAAATAAAAGCGGGGCTCTGTTAATTCGTTTAATAAAGGAGAATTTTTATTTGTTGTCAATTCCAACCATCCCATATTGGGTATTTTTTGTACCTCCTGCATTTGCTTTTTATCAAAAGCAACTGTCTTCCCTTTTATCCACCCCAACCCAGGTAATAAGCCTTCCTCACTGCTTTCCATCAACATTTGAAAGCCTACACAAATTCCCAAAAAAGGCACTTTATCATGTAGAACTTTTGCTTCTATGATTTCCCGCAATCCTGATTCATTAAATCTTGTCATACAATTATCAAATGCGCCCATCCCTGGGAGCACTAATTTTGTAGCTGTTGCTATTTCCGATTTGTTACCACTGATGACAGCATTGATGCCTGCCTTCTTTAACATGTTTAAAATAGAATTAAGATTACCAACTCCGTAATCAATTATTGCGATCATTTCTTTCTGACAGTTTGTTTATTAAATCCCGGCAATTGTTTTCATAATTTGATGCGTACAAACATTCCTTTACATTGTTTATTTCCGCCATCCACTCCCTGCAAAATTTCTCATCACTCGTGATATGGTTTAAAATTATTTCTACTTCAGAAAGATTCTGAACAACTTTAATAACGTCCCCTAAAAATTCATTCTCTCCGATCAATGAATTAATGCCTAATGGCAAATCCTTGTCAGCTAATGTTATCGGAAATTTTGCCAGTGCAACTGCCTCAAATAAAACGGTTGAATGATATCCCATTACAATATCACAACCAGGTAAGATTTCATTTATGTTTTTTTCTAAATGAATTATTGTAACAGCATCATTATGGTCTTCTGCAAATGAATAATACCACTCCTTTGCCTCCTCTTTTTCTGAAGGATGTAGTTTTAAAATTAAATGTGCATTAATACCTTTAATAAGTTTGATAAGGCTGACAAGAAGATCCTGTGTTTGTTGAAATAAAGCATTTCCCTGACTAGGAAATAATATTGTCATTTTACTGCTTACCCTCTCTGGTGATTTTTTTTCGGACCGATAGTGTTTTTTACCTAAAACATATATTTCGTTTTCCTGCCAATATTTTTTTGAAATAAGCTGATGTTTATGAAATGCCCCAAATACCGCAATCATATCAGGCCCGATAACGGTATTAGGTGTTTTTAAAAACAAAGGGTTTAACTGATACTGCGGATAATATTCATCCATTAATCCATGTTGTAATTCAATTATTCTGATACCTTTTTTTTGGGCAGCTCCCATTATGCCTGTACCAAGTATTTCGTTACTCAAAAGAACTTCAGGTTGCAGCACTCTAAATAGAAAAGAAAATAAAAGATACTCAGCGTAAAAATAGTTCATCGTCTTTTCACAGCTTTCTACACTCATTTCAAGTCCATATTTTTTAAAGTGAGTATTTATAAGAGCTGTGAGGTTTCGGCTTTGGGCAAAAAATAATTTTTTGTTTCTTAACCTTCTAAGTAATATTTTATAAATAAACTCATAATCAGCGGTTAGAATATCACTTTTTACATACGCTTTTTTTTTATGTATCTCTCTATTATCGGTTATTTCTATATAAACATAATTCTTAAATACATCATGTTGAATAAACCCGTCTACTAATATATCATTCAAAAGGCCATTATCATCTTTAAAAGTTTTATTGCCCGAAAAAGTAATAATAACTGCGAGGCCCTTCTTTTTTTTTGAAACCCATAGAAAAAAAATTGTAAATAAGCCTTTAAGCGATTTAAGTACATATTTACTTAGAATACTTATTTTTTTTACAGTTCCCTTTTTATTTTTTTCTTCATGGCTCTTTTCCTGGACACCTTCATTTAAATTCTGTTTAATAAATTCAAAAAATAATGGTGTTTTAATGATTCTCCATGCATTGAAACCTTTGATTTCTATTTTCGAAAGCTCAGAAAACGCAGTCTTTTCAAATTCAAAAAATTCTTTTCCCAAGTTCCAATAATTCAGCATTTACTAAACTCGATTTTAAAATCATTTTTTAAATATGAAAGAGTTAAGCTGTCTTTTTTCATTCTTAAGTTACAGCAATATGTGTTTGCTCTAATCATCAGCACCATCAAGACAAACTGTATGTCGTAATTTCCATTTAAATTCTGCATCTTTTCTCCATAAATGAGGCGACCGGTGTTTATTAATGGATTCCCAAAATTCTTCTTCAGTTGTATTGATATACTCTAAAAATTCTTTATAAAATTTACTCGGAAATTCCTGATCAAACTTTTTTACCAGTATTTTTCCTTCATCCCTTGTAATTTTTCCGTTTCGAATTTCCTGTGCTGCATCATAAGTTGCTCTTCCTATACCAAATTTTATCAGGGTGGTAAAATAATGGAAAGGGTCAATCTTATCATCAATACTGCTGTATTTTGAATAGCTGCCCTCAGTACGTTCTGTGTTTGCAGAAAAGCCTGTATTTTCTACAGCATAATAATAACATTCCTGCGGATCCCATTTTAAATAATAACCCAGATAATGCACTTCCACACCTTTTGCTAATAATATCTCGGTATTTACAGGGATATAAGGTAAAAAATCAGTCTGTGAATATCCGTATTCAGTGATAATATCTTTCATTTTTACTCCACCCAAACTCATTTCCATCGGGTCTTCTACTGAAAAGAATTTGGTATTCATAGTAGGAATATTATTATCATCCACCTTATTTCCGTATTCAGCCTGGTTCTCTCCATACATTACCAATTTGACACCATACCTTGCAGCCATTGCAGGCCCGATAATTCTTTGCCCGATAATAAAAGGTTGAAAAGGGTGAAGTAAATTATGAAAAGCAAATTTGGTTAAAAGACGATGTAGTTTACCATTTGGAGTATATAAAATATTGTCTAATCCTCCCGTATGCATCCATTCAGTAAAATTTTTCAAGCCGATATTTGTATATAAATGAGGGGCCCAGGTTACGGTAAGTGGGTTCATTTTATACTTATACTTTAAAATGTGAGAAGTATAAGCACTGTCTTTACCACCGCTTCCGGGTATGATCACATCATACGAACCATCTTTACTTCTGAATTTATCGCATAATTTCCAAAGTGTTTCTTCACGGGATTCCCAATTAATATTTTTTTCTTTCTCCTCATGATATCTGCAGGCAGAACATACTCCCTCTTCATCAAAATTAATTACTTCCTTTTTTTCGTTGATGCTACTTTTAAATTCAACGGTTGAATTTGGGCGTTGATTTGAGATCACACATCTTTTACAAAATTTTACTTCTGCCGGTAACCCATAAAATGCTTCTAAATTGCTCATTACTATTACTGATTATTTAAGCTCAAAAAATTTCGCAGGATCTGCAATCCTATGTTGCCGCTTTTTTCTGGATGAAATTGCAAACCATAAATATTCCCTTTCTTAACCCCTGCACAAAAATTCACATTACCGTATTCAGCTGTTACCAGGACATCCTCTTGTATTGCAGGAGCGGCTACAAATGAATGTACAAAGTATACATCACTATGTTTTGGTATATTATCCAGTATGGTATTTTCCCATCTTTGAGGGGATGGCTCATTAATTTCATTCCAGGTTACATGTGGCAATTTTTCTTTTGCACCATCTACAAGAGTCAACTTAACCACGTTGCCACTAATCAATCCCAACCCTTTTGTTGTACCAAACTCTTCGCTGGCATCCATCAGCATTTGCATCCCTAGACATATTCCCATAAATGGTTTCCCGGTAGCAACAAATTTATGTATTACATTAACCAGGTTACTTTCAGCTAAATTCTGCATTCCTTTGGCAAATGCTCCTACTCCAGGCAGTATAGCCGCATCTGCATCCAGTATTTCCTTTTCATCCGCCGTAAGTACAGTATCTGCACCAATATTATTCAAGGCATTACAAATGCTTTTTACATTTCCAATTCCGTAATCCAATATAGCTATCTTTACTCTTCTCATTCTCGGATTAATATACTTTCCTGAGTTAATCCACTTTTAATTGCCTCAACAGAACAAATATTGTAGTGAATAAGTGAAGCAACTGCAACTGCACTTATTTCGGTTTGTGTACACAATGAACTGATGTGTGTTGTGGTTCCAGCTCCGCCACTTGCTGTTACCGGAATAGATACCAATGATGCTATTTTTTGCATCAGTTCAATATCAAACCCTTTTTTTGTTCCATCCTGGTCAACTGATGTTACTAATAATTCGCCTGCCCCTAACTGCTCTAATTTTTTAGCCCACTCAATTGCGTCAATACCTGTCTCTTCTCTCCCGTTATCTATATATGCTTCCCATGAATTGTCTTTTCTTTTTGCTTCAATTGAACCAATAATGCATTGTGAACCATAAATACGTGAAACGGATGTAATAATTTCAGGAGTTTTTATTGCCTGCGTATTTAATGCTATTTTATCAGCGCCGGCTTTTAAAGCTTTTTCAATGTCTTCAATTTTACGGATTCCTCCGCCTATAGTTATAGGAATAAATACTTCTTTACAGGCTCTCTCCAATATATGAAACAGGTTATTTCTTCCATATAAACTTGCAACGGCGTCCATAAAAATGATTTCATCAATCCCTTCATCGTAATATTTTTTTGCAAAAAAATTCGGATCTCCTATTTTACGTAAGCCTTCTAAATGAATCCCTTTTATTACAAACTCATTTTTAACATCTATTCGTGCAATGACCCTGATTTTGTGCATTACACTAAATATCTTTAAATTGCTTTTGCTTGCTGATGTCCCAAAATTCTTCTCCGGAAATTGTTTGATAAAATAACTTATCGCTGTTACCCTGGCCAAATAATTCAACACTTTCAAAGGAGGAATGCAATGCTGTTTGAATAGATGCCCCAATCTCATTTTTACCATAACCACAATTAATGATATCGTTATGAAGTGCTCGGTTTTGTTGCCTCGTACCTATATTAATGACCGGTAACCCATAATAAGGTGCCTCCCGAATCCCTGCACTGGAATTTCCTATTAAGAATGCAGCATTTTTTAGCATAGTTAAAAAATATTCAAACCTCATCGAAGGGAATACTTTAAAATTTGGAAGCTCTCTGAATCTTTCATACTCATTTAAAATAATAGATGACCCCATATCATTATTAGGAAAAATAACTACATAATTTTGCCCCGATTCAATGATGGAATCAACAAGGTTGTTGCAGTATGAATGTATATTTTCAATTTCAGTAGTTACAGGATGAAACAGCAACACTCCATAAGTATCAAAAGATATCCCGTACCTGGATTTTACTTGCTCAATTGCAGGCAGGTTGCTTGAAATCATGGCATCAACATCAGGAGAGCCTATTACAAAAATATTCTGATCTAATTCTCCCATCTGAATCAATCTTTTTTTGGCTGTATCATTAGCCACAAAATGTACATGACTCATTTTGCTAACTGCGTGTCTTATTAATTCGTCAATTGTGCCCGAAATCTCACCCCCTTCTATATGGGCAACTAAAATATTATTTAATGAGCCTGTAATGGCACCAGCCAGGGTTTCTACCCTGTCTCCATGAATAACGATAAGGTCAGGCTTAATTTTATGAACAAAATCTGAAAGGCCGGATATTGTTTTTGCAAGTATCTGATCCATGGAGCAGGAAGAAGTATGGTTTTCATATTTCTCAATATTTGTGAAACCACTTTTTTCAATTTCCTCAACAGTATAGCCATGAAGATTTGAAAGATGCATACCGGTAGCAAAAATATAAACTTCAAAATCAGTTGACTTAGATGTAATTTCAATCAATGATTTAAGCTTACCAAAATCTGCCCGGGTACCTGTAAGAAACACTATTTTTTTACAATTATCCATTTTTCCGGGTTAATACTAACATTGTATCTGATAATCCATTCTCGTCAACTACTTTTTGCAGATCATTTGTAATTGATAGTATTTTATCAATGAGTGTATGATTTGTGAAATTTCCCTTTGCTAAAGAATTACCGAAAAGTTCATAAATGTCTTGTCCAAAGAACCAAGTAGCTTCAATTTTCAGATTTGCTTCTTCTATCATAATTTTTACAGACTTATCTGTAAATAGATGAAGATGATCAGGTGAATATATATTACGTGCTGCAAATTCTGGAAAACAACGATTAGCCAATGCAGAAATTGATGGAATCCTGGGTACCTCAAAAAGAAAATAGGCACCGAATGCTAAATTTTCTGAAATAGATTTTACTAAATTTTTGGGCTCTAAAATATGTTCCAATACATTAATTGTTGATACAATTGTTGCGTCATTTATTAGCTTCAGGTTTGATGGAGTTAAAAAAAGATTTTCTACATTTGATCCCATAATTTTTGCAAATTCAACTTCCTGGTTATCGCTTTCATATCCTATTGAATCAAATCCAAGTTTCTTTGCAGCTAATACCAAGTCCCCTACCCCTGCACCAATATCTATCCATTTCCCCAATGTATTTATATGGTCATAAGCAAACTGAACTTTAGGTAAAGCTATATCATTGACTCTTTTCTCATAAAGGTCTTTTTGCATATAGATTTCAGATTGGGCAGATAGTACCTTCCCTTTATTATCTTCTGTATATAAAGTTGCCAGTGCTTCAGAGGACGGTGGCATCTTGGAAAACATATGGCCACATGAAAGGCATTCATGAAAAGGATAATCATAAATTTCAACAAATAGTTGGGTTTCACTATTGCAACAAATTGGGCATTGTTTTATTTCTATTACCTTATCTATAAGTTTGCCAGCTATTTCTTTTTGCCTTAACGCAATATCTTTACGCCAAGTAATATCTCTGTTAAATTTTCTAAAATCAATTGCTTTTGAGTATTTAATTTTCTCCATATCAAATATTAAGATTGGGCATGTCGCTTCAAAAGTTATTTAATAAAATTAAGGTTAGGATGTTCAATTTTTAAATGCTTACCCACTTTCTGAGATTTGTCAAATTTTGAATATTAAAAATCTGATTTTTTGAGATGTTCATCATTTTCAATATTAACTTTAGCTATTTTGCCAAGTACGTCATTATAATATTCTGCTAAAACTTCTCCGGTACCTGGTCTTTTAACCCAAATATTATCCTTAGAAAAAGTATCACCTGCTTTAATAGACTTTATTGTTACAACTGTAGCAAAAGCAAAGTCAATAGTTACCTGTTCTTCTTTTGCCGGTTCCTTGTTCCCACCCAGCATTTGATGAACTAACTTACTGCCGTAAATTAATTCCCTGCATGCGTTTTCATCCATTGAACAAATGATATCCGGCCCTGAACGCTTCATATGATCAGTATAATGCCTTTCCAGTAATACAGCTCCCTGTGCAACAGCCGCCAGGCAAGCATGATTGCTTAAAGTATGATCACTTAGTCCTACAGGCAATTCAGGGAAAGCTTCCATTAATTGCTGCATGGCACCCAGCCGTACCAAGTGTGCCGGTGTTGGATACAAATTAGTGGTATGCATTAATGCCAGTTGCACATTATGCTTTTTAATTAGATTCACTGCCTTTTTTACACTTTCAAGAGTATTCATTCCTGTACTTAAAATCATGGGTTTGCCAAAAGCAGCAATATGATCCAGTAGCGGATAATTATTACACTCCCCGCTTCCAATTTTAAAAGCCGGCACATCCATCCTTTGCAATCTATCGGCAGCAGCACGGGAAAAGGGAGTAGAAATAAAGATCATGCCTTTACTTTCAACATATTCTTTAAGTTTAATCTCATCTTCTTCGTTTAGTGCACAGCGTTTCATTATTTCATAAATAGATATTTCTGCATTTCCCGGAATTACTTTTTTTGCTGCAGCACTCATTTCATCATCAACAACATGAGTCTGATGTTTCACCAATTCTACTCCGGCCCTGAATGCAGAATCCACCATTTCAAAGGCTATCTGTAATGACCCTTCATGGTTAATACCAATTTCTGCTATAACAAGTGGTTCATATTCACTCCCGATTTTTCGATCATTAATTTGAATAAATGGTTTCATTATATTTCAAGATATTTGAAAAGATTAAAATACTTTTTATACAAAAATTCACATAATTCAAAATCCAACAGCGTATCAATATCTGCCATTCCAAACAATTCTTCAGTTTCAACGGTTTGTATTTTCTTACCAAACAAGTCTCCAGCTAAAACTTTTTCCGGCCTGGTAATATATATTAACCCATTTTCAAAAAACAAGGGCTCTAAATCCTGTGATCGTGTTTCTGTTTTATAGCTTTCTGGCTTGTAGAATCCTTTATCAATTTTACCGATTTTATGCTTATTTAAATTTACTGATATCACAGAATCACATTCTTTTTCAGTAAAACATTTATAGGCTTCTTTTAATAAATTTTCAGGTCGTAATGGATTAGTTGGTTGTAATGTAATGAAAGAATTAAAAGAGATTCCTTGATTTGTATAATGCTCTATGCAATGTTTTGCCGCATCCGAAGTTGAAGCATTATCTCCAGATATTTCTGCAGGCCTTAAAAGTATTTCAACACCATTTTTATCAGCAATTTCTCCAATCTCATTACTGTCAGTTGAAACTACTATCTTCTCAATTCCATGATATTTGGCATAGGCTATGGAATAATTAATAAGTGGTTGACCAGCAAATAATTTAATATTTTTACCTGGTAACCTTTTAGAGCCGCCCCTCGCCGGTATAAATGCAATATTCATTTTAGATTCCAATGTCACTATTTGTTTGAACATCAATAATATCCCATGGATGATCTACAACCATAATTCCAGGCCTGTTTTTTGAGAACGCTACCAGGCTGGGATCAAAACTCAATTCTTCAACTTCGAATTGTAGGGGGTTTTCAACTTTATGAATATTACCAATGTTTGGTTGGCCTATCGCTAATTGGCTCATTATGTATGTACCAGCTTTTAAAGGAGTAGGCAACTCAACTCTTAATTTATATTTACCTTTTGCCCTCGGATTTAACCTGTTGGCATCAAAATCATTTTCAGCGGAGCAAACTAATATCTCGCCATTCCTTTCAATTACATAACCGATATGAAATCCCAAATTATTTGCTCTTACAATCAAATCTACTTCTAAAAATTTCTGCTCAAAAACATCAAATTCTGATTGAAACCCTCCATCTTTATTCAACAATTTAATATTAATGATCTGGGCAGAAAGATTTTCATTTAGAGGAATCGACACATCACAATTTGTATCTATTAACCGTGAATTATCCAAATAATTATCTATTGTATCAACTATCTTTCCTTGATATTCAAGTTTTCCTTTATTTAGTAAAGCTCCTTTATTACAGAGCGCTTTCACCATCCCTAATTGATGGCTAACAAACAATACAGTTCTACCTTCTGAATTACTCACATCCTGCATTTTACCCAGACATTTTTTCTGAAACTCTGCGTCACCAACCGCCAACACTTCATCAATCACTAATATCTCCGGCTCCAGATGTGCAGCCACTGAAAATGCCAGCCGCACATACATACCGCTGCTGTAACGCTTTACGGGTGTATCTAAAAACTTTTCTATTTCAGCAAAATCAACAATGGCATCAAAATGTTTTCGAACTTCGGCCCGGCTCATACCCAGTATAGCGCCGTTTAAGAAAATATTTTCACGGCCAGTAAGCTCGGGATGAAAACCGGTACCAACTTCCAGTAATGAAGCCACACGGCCTTTTATTTTTATCTCCCCTGTTGTAGGTTCAGTTATGCGGCTGAGTATTTTTAATAGTGTGCTTTTACCGGCTCCATTGCGCCCGATGATACCTACACGGTCGCCCTGTTCTATTTTAAAGCTTACATCTTTTAAAGCCCAGAATTCTTCTTTATAAGGTGATTGCTTCGTCGTTCCTCCTCGCAAAGACGATGGAAAAGAGAAAATCTTCTTTGCCTTTTGAGCCATTACATCACGCAGGGCAGTATAGCGTTCCCTGCCTTCATGAGAGATGGTGTAGCTTTTACTTAAATTGGTAACTTCTATTATTGAGTTGGACATATTGGATTGAATGGTAAATGCTAT